>JAPDIT010000024.1 GCA_029259455.1 Archaeoglobi archaeon | reverse complement strand
CCCAGTAAACGTCAACAAACTCCCCGTGTTCATCGCAAACCTTCCTTATCTTTACCTTCCCGCCCTCCTCATACACTTCCGCTTCCAGAATTTTCAGGCACTCGGGACAGAGGGATTTTGTTTTGTATGGTAATAAGTAACTTGACATCCAATTATTAATCGCAACAGTAGTTATTTATAGATTGCTACAACTAACTAAACATTGGAAATTTTTACCATGTTTCCAATAAAAGGCAGTCGGAATAACAAGAGCTGGAGATAAAACAATCCAAAAAATTGGTGGTGTAACAACAAAGGTGGAAATTTTTAAGGGCAGGGATTCAACCCCACCCTCTGTGCCCACGCTAAAAGTCGAAATACCAGCAATGACCCTTACAATCGAACACGATAAAAAGACAACATGTTGGACTTCCGCTTTTAAATACTGGGTAGAGGTGTTGGCATGGGGAGCGGAAGCCTGTAGATTTCTCCATGTCTCCCACAACAAGGGTTACCATGCTGGATTTCTGGAGCATCATCGTTTTCCTCGTGAACTCCGTAATATTCATCCTGATTGGTGTAAATACCCACATAACGATATTCTCAGCATGGAAGGAAATTTTAGTCGCAATTATGGCAGTAACCGTAGCAAGAGCTGCTGTTGTCCATCCCGTCATGACTTACTACAGCTCTCCAAACTTGTGGAAACACGTTGTTTTCTGGGGAGGACTCAGCTGTTGAAGGCGATTGAGCAGGATGTTGCACTGGAGATAATGCGAGAGCTTGATAGCAAAACTGCGGAACTCTCGGAATAATTAGCCTGCCATTATTTAACTTATCTACAACAAAGTGGCAAATCTTATATGGAAAAAACAGGTAATTAAATCATGAACTTTGAGTTTGAAGAAGAGCATCGAATTCTTAGAGACAGTGTCAGAGACTTTGCCGAAAAGGAGATCATGCCATACGGAAAAGAGTATGACGAGAAAGGAGAGTATCCATGGGAGATATTCAGGAAAGCAGCAAAACTTGGCTATGTGGCTGCTGACATCCCTGAGGAGTACGGTGGAGCGGGGCTCGATTATCTAGGATGCGCTATTATTGCTGAAGAATTTACGAGGGCAGATAGCAGCATAGGTTCAGCAGTATTAACAGCATCCCTTGGATGTCCGATGGTCAAGTACTTTGGCACGGAGGAGCAGAAGGAGAAGTACCTGCCCAAGGTTGTCAAAGGTGAAAGCCCATCTGCCATTGCCATAACCGAGCCGTATGCAGGAAGTGATGTGCAGGCCATCAAAACCAGAGCAGAGAGGGTTGAGAGTGGGTGGAAATTAAACGGAACGAAAACGTTCATAACAAATGGCAGCATCTCTGATTGGGTAGTCATTCTCGCCAAAACCCAGCCTGAAGCTGGCTACAGAGGAATCTCTGCTTTTCTCGTCGAAACGAGCTGGGAGGGTTATGAGGCAAGAAAGATAAAAAAGATGGGGTTGAACTGCCACGATACGGCTGAGATATACCTAAAGGACGTTTTTGTTCCAGAAACACACCTCATCGGGCAGGAGAACTTCGGCTTTTACCAGCTTATGAGGTTCTTCAACGAGAGCAGGGTGTTTGTGGGTGCTGTACAGCTCGGAATGGCCGTAGGTGCTTACGAAAGGGCTTTAGAGTATGCGAAGCAGAGGACGGCATTCGGGAAGCCGTTGATAGAGCATCAGGCGATTCAGTTCAAGCTTGCGGACATGTGGAAGGATATTGAGGCTGCGAGACTTCTCGTTTACAAAGCAGCATGGTTGATTGACCAAGGTAAGGCAAATCCGGCTTTAAGCTCTGCAGCTAAGCTATTTGCCAGCGAGGCTGCGGTAAGGGTTACCTACGAGGCACTGCAGATATTTGGTGGTTATGGGTACAGCAAGGAGTACGACATCGAGAGGTTTTACAGAGATGCGAGGGTTGGGACGATATACGAGGGGACGAGTGAGATACAGAAGCTAATCATCGCAAGAGTCCTTGCTGGAAAGCTGAGACTGTGAAAAGCTTTTTATTTATTATTTGCTAGAAAAGTTCATGGAGAAGTTCATAGAGAGCGTCGCCAATTTCATTGATGAGGATGACGTTAAAGTTCTGAAGGCTATAGGGAACGACCCAATACTTCTTCACTCCATCAAAAAAATTTTTGATTATCCTGAAAAAGCCAGCAAGTACCTGATTCTGCTGAGGGATTCTCCTGTTGCCATATACCTCGTAGCAAAAATAGCGGAAAGGCTTTCAAGATACCTTGAAGGGGAAGACGAGGCAAAATGTTTTGCCGTTTTTCTGACAGCACTAAGGGAACTGAAAGGGTGTGAAGACAGAAAGGTTCTCCAGAATATGTTTCTTCTCCTCAAAGAAGCCATTGAGCGCAGACTTTCAGATGGGAAATATGAGGATGCTGCAAAGCTCGTCATGGAGTTCCAAGATTTCGGGTTCAAGAGCTATATCAAGAAAATTCTGTTTTTTGCCCTTGAAGTTTCAGAAGAAGGGGATTACAGGAGAGCCATGAGGATACTCGACCTCCTGCCAGAGATAGATGCTGTGAGAGACGCGAAAGCAAGTATTTTACTTGAGTGGGGCAAGAGTCTAGCGTTGAGCAATCCAGAAGCTGCGATAAAAAAGGTGGAGGAATCCCTTAAGCTAAAGGATGCTGTGGATGCAAGACTGGCAATGGCCGAAATCTACGAGAATTTGGGCAACTACGAGAAGGCGTACTTTATTTACACCTCTTTAAGGGCGTTATATCCCGGAATTGACAGGAAAATTTCCAGAATGCTTATGGAGTGGGGTGAGGAGACTGGGGATGTTGAGAAGCTCAGAGAGGCCTACAATCTGGCTATGGGAGATAGGCTGCTCGCTGAAGAGATAGAAAGAAGAATAAAGAAGCTCGAAGCTCAGAGGCTTTCTGGGTCATAGCCCAGAACCACCACCCACCACCATCTCGCCATGTCAACGAGGTCTTTGCTGAACGCTCCAGACAAATGGTACTCCCCGTTTCGAATTGCTATCATTCCCGCCCCCAAGAGTTTATTCCTCATCGAGTAAAAGGATGATCGTACCATCCCCAGTTCTTCCATTATCTTTTCCCACTCCTCAACTCTGAGTGGTTTTCCGCTTTTCTGCCTTTCCTCGACCAAAGTGAGGAACTTGACCGCTTTAAGAGCTACCTCCTCCTTCCTGAAAATCCTCCTCATTAGTTCGAGCATTGGCATCTTTGACTGCGAAATTCTGGCATTTGAGGCAGACCTCACTATAATAGAGGTTGCCGTTTTGGGAGCGTCCTTGACTTTCACAGTTTTTACTTCTCTTTTTGGCAATATAAGATTTTATATTTATATTGAACCTATCTTTTGAGGGTACTTTAACCATAAGATTGGTTTGAAACTAATCCTCCAAAAAATACGAGTAAAGATTGAAAAAATAAAAAATAAAATAATTATTTTATTAGAACCCCATTTCACCTGCTTTCAGCAACTCCTCAAGCTTTCCCTCTTTGAGAGTCTTTGTAGGTTCGAAAATCTTCTTTCCGTACTGCTTTGCCAGCTCCTCCAGCCTTTTGGTTATCTGCTCAGCCCCGAACTGCTTTGCAAGCTCGAATGGACCGAAAGGTCTGTTAACTATGAACCCTGGCACGTCCTTCTCAACTCTCACTGGTGTTTTTCCAAGAGTTTTAACAAACTCCACAAGCAAGTCCATCGTTTCGTCGCTGGTCTTCTCCCCCCTTATCACCTCAACCAGCCTCATTATAACCGGCGGGTTGAAGAAGTGCAGTCCGGCAAACTTGTCTGGTCTTGAGGTGAAGCTGGCAAGCATTGTTATTCTCATTGTTGAGGTGTTGCTCGTGAAAATGCAGTCAGGCTTGGCAAGCTTGTCCACCTCTTCCCATACCTGCTTCTTTATGTCCACAACCTCAGGAACAGCCTCGATAACCAGATCGGCATCCTTCACAGCCTCTTCCAGATCGACTGTGGGTTTAATTCTTGCCAGAACCTCTTCAGCACTCTTTACCCTTCCCTTCTGCTCAAGCTTTGCTAAGCTTTCTTTGATCATGTTCATCCCTCTATCAATGAACTCCTGCTTGATGTCTCTCATTGTAACGTTGTAACCGGCCATTGCGCACAGTTCTGCAATTCCGTGACCCATCACTCCAGCACCGAGAACTGCAACTGTTTTTATCTTCTCCCTCACATCCATTATATCACCTACCTTTTTGTTACTCACACATGTATTAAGTTTTTCCATTTTATTCGTTATCTTGAAACGTGGGTGTAAAAAAAGTTCTAAATCTTTGCAATGAAGTTTTTTACATTTTCTTCGACTCTGGAGTAGTCATACGTGCATGTTACAACGTTGCCAACTGGAGCCCCTCTCAGCTTGAGAGGGTTAAACGGACTTCTACCCCCATAAACAACGAGGGTATCACAGCTGTATCTCACACCTGAAATCTCCACACCCTCTACTCTATCTTTTCCAATAACCTGAATATCGCTCGTCAGTTCGCTGATTTCCACTTCGTAGCCAAGTTCGCTTAGCTGAGATTCAGCCAGCTTAACCACCGCGTCATCTTTAGCTGCCAGCAGCACTTTTTCGCCTATCCTGTTGTTCTCGGAAATCTCTCTCAAAGCATTGTCGAGTGTGTAGATGCCTCCAACTTTTTTACTCAGCACATTAAGCTTCACTGGTGCAGCATCAGTTGCACCAGTGGCGAGTATGACCCTTCTTGCTTCATATCTCTTCAAGCCATTTCCTGAGTTGATTATAACGGGTTTTGACTTGATGACAGTACCTATATCGACGGGAATATCTTCTCTTATTTCCTCAACCTTTTCAATATATTTTTCGTATTTTGATCTGAATTCCTCAAGCTTGGAAAATACAGCTATCTCCCCTCCACTGCTTCTCATGTCAAATACGAGAGTCTTGAATCCCTTATCCATAAGGGCTTCGGCGCACATCAACCCGGCATAACCTGCTCCTATCACTACATAGTCTATTGTTGCCATATCTCTTCACTTCCAGTTTTGCTTTTCACATACACTGCGCCATCTCTGCATTAAACAATTATGTCTGTGGCAGTTGGTAACATTCAGCCTTCCATCGGGACAGCATTCTTTTTGAAGTAGCTGTAAAGTTCAAAACCCCATTTGATCGCAGTGTCATCAAAACTCAGCAACCCGCTCTCCGTATCATACTTTCCGTTTCGGAGGAGGAAGCCCATGCAAAGTGCTCTCCGTAACAATTACCGTCAACCTGACATCGTTGCTTATATAGATCTACCTCTATTCGCAAGATACTGCTCCAGTTCATCTCTGTACTCACTCTTAAGTGTGTTGAAAGCTTTTAACGGTATGATGGCCTCAACATCGGCTTTTGCTGGCATCTCCGCGAACATTTTTGGGTGTGAAGGAAAGAAAATTGCCGAGGCAACTCTAACAATCTCGGAGTTGGTATAAATGGAGGAGAACACCTTGTAGTGCTTCAGTACTTCATCCTTACCACTTCTCAATATTCTGTAGTCTCCAATCTCATCTATTCTCAACTTGAATTCGTCCGGAATTCCGCTAAAATCGTGGGTCTCCCAGAACTCGGGATCTTTATCAAGTATTTCTGCTACTCTCCTGAACTTTTCAAGGGCAAGATGTAAGCGAGCATTATCTTTCTCAACAACACCGAGTTCAGAGAGTGTTTTTCAGATGCCTCGAAATCAGAGGAGAAGATATCCCCGTTAGCTCGCTGATTTCTTTAATAGATTTTGGGGGATCTGAAGAACGTGTAAAATTTTTTCCTCTGCCCCGAACATGCAAGGGCTTCAAAGATGCCCATGTGTTGAATGAGTTTGTAATGCTTAACTTTTTTCTTTTTTATTTAACCTCTAAAGTCAAAAATTCATCTCTCAGGTTAACGATTAACCGATAAAGTCAAAAATTAACTTCAGATATTAAATTTTAATCAAAACAAATAAAAATTTTTTATGTTCTCAGTATAACGTCGGAATATGGAATCAGCAATTGGCATGTGTAACTTGGGGGGAACAGTTGAATTGAGAATTGTTTTTGAACCTCTCACACTAACAGCAGAGGACATTGCTAAGATTTTCAGCGATAAAAGGTAAAAAAGTTTTTGAACTGTCTCAAGTCTTTAGATTTTAACAAGCTAAGAGGAGAACTCATACTGATTGACGATGGCGTTGTTGTAATTTGCAGACAGCTTAATGACGAGAAAGGATTTGTTATCGTTAAGATATTTGGCAAAGATGAGGATTTGTTGATGGCGTATGAAGTCGAAGGTGATAGATACAGGAGGGTATATCTTGAAGGCAGAAGTATTGAGTTCAGAATTAGCAAGCTCTGTGGTGACTCAACCTGCTGGGCCGTGCCAGTTTACGTGATGTCCTCCTCTTTGTACCCGGAACTGTGTGATACGGAAGCCTGTAAAAAGTACACAAATACATGAATTTAAAAAGCGTGTCTCCATCTTTTGCTCATGCAAAGAAGAGTTACGGATGAGGACATTAAGGAGAGACTCGATAAGATAGGCTTCAGAATCGCCGTGATGAGTGGTAAAGGTGGGGTTGGAAAGTCAACGGTCACAGCATTGCTCGCTGTGCACTATGCAAGACAGGGGAAGAAGGTTGGAATTCTGGATGCTGACTTTCTTGGTCCGAGCATTCCCCATCTCTTTGGTCTTGAGAAGAGTGGGGTTGCTGTAGGCGATGAAGGGCTGGAACCGGTATTAACGCAGAAGTTTGGAATGAAGGTTATGTCCATGCAGTTTCTGCTCCCAAAAAAGGAGACGCCGGTAATCTGGAGAGGTCCTTTAATTGCGGGGATGATAAGGGAGTTTCTCGGCAGGGTTGCGTGGGGAGAGCTTGACTACCTGCTTATTGATTTACCCCCGGGAACAGGAGATGCACCTCTTACAGTAATGCAGGATGCAAAACCAAATGGAGCGGTTATAGTATCTACATCGCAGGAGCTGACGGCTGCAGTTGTTGAGAAGGCAATAAATATGGCAGAGCAGACGAAGACTGCTGTTCTGGGAATTGTGGAGAATATGGCTTACTTTGAGTGTCCCAACTGTGGTGAAAGAAGCTACATATTCGGAAAGGGGAAAGCATCCGAACTCGCGAGGAAGTATAAGATAGAGTATGTTTATGAAATTCCCTTCGACTCAGAGTTGTTGAAGCTCTCCGACTTGGGAAGGGTGGAGGAATACGAACCGGACTGGTTCGAGTTCTTCCCCTACTGAAGTTTTTTGATTTCCCTGATTTTGATCAACGCTGAGAATCTGTAGCCCCCAAAAATTTCCTTAACCTTGGGTAGTTCGTCGTTTATCCCGCCATAAAGCTCCAACTCTCCAGAACCTTTTTCAATTTTTGCGTAGCTAACGTCGGGGGCAATTTTAACGAAATCTTTGACTCCCATCGGTTCGGCAAACCTGTACAGCATCCAGCTCCCGAAATTGTCGAGGGGGTTTGCATCAACCTTCTCTGCCGGCTCAACCACGAGTTTTGCGAGGCTGTAGCCACCCCTCATCGCCACTCCGCCGAACTTTCTCTGCTTGAGCAGCGGATGGTCTCTTGTTATGTCAATAACGGCAAGCTTTTTTGGAAAGCCCGCTACAAAACCTCTTAGAAGGGATACATCGTTGTCAACATACATGAAAGGACAGTAGGCGTAATTTTCCCCGTTGTACTCAACTTTCAGAAAAATGGCAAATTCTCTGTACTGAACAAGTCCCGGAGCCTCAAAGTTTAGCTCTGGAAAGTTCGGGCTATGAGAGATTATATCGGCAAAGTAAACGTATCCCTCTCCGTCACTCTTCATGATATCAGGTAGCAGCCCCTCCACGCCTTCAAAGCTTGCATGAACGGCTATAGCATCCATACCGTAGCTCCACGGCCCTGAAGGCACCAACGCAGACCTTCCCGATTTCGAATATGGTGTAGTCCAGGCCATGTTTTCATTTTTTCTGAAAGTATTATTAACTTTGGGCCTCAACTGTCATCATGGAAGAGTGCCTTGAAGTGATATACACCAGAAGGAGTATCAGAACTTACTCAGATAAGGAGATAAGTGATGAAGACATCGGAAAAATTCTCAAAAGCTGCGATGCTCGCCCCTTCTGCAGGAAACGAGCAGCCCTGGCACTTTGTGGTTGTCAGAGACAAGAAGATGCTAAAGAAAATGAGTGAAGCCTTCACTTTTGGCCAGATGCTTCCCCACGCCAGTGCAGCCATAGTGGTCTGTGCCGACCCCCAGCTCTCCAAATATCCCTACGAAATGTGGGTTCAGGACTGCAGTGCTGCCACTGAGAACATCTTACTTGCTGCACGGTGCCTCGGCATAGGCTCTGTCTGGCTTGGTGTATATCCCAGAGAGGAGAGAATGAAGGCGCTGAGAGGGCTTCTGGGGATACCGGAGGACATAGTGGTTTTCAGCGTCGTTTCACTCGGGTATCCTAAGAATGAAAAGGACTTTTACGAGGCTGAGGACAGATTCAACCTCGACAGAATTCATCGAGAGAAGTGGTGAGGTGCTTCTCCACCATTATTTTTTCGAAATGCAGGTAAATCTCCTTTGGTTCGGGAATTTTCCGATAGATTATTCCTCTCCCAACGGGGTCAACACCTGATTTCGCCAACTCTTTAATCTTCTTGTCCCTCTCACAAAACTTGTTGAGGTATTTCTGCAAAGCCTCGATTATATTCTCCTTACCGTTAACTGGGTTTCCGTGAGAGGGGGTTGCCAGATTTATGTCTCTGCTCTCCACTTCCTTCATCAACCTCCTCACCGAGATAACAAAATCCCGCACATCGCAATCCAGACAGCCATACCACGGCCCAAAGCTTGTGAGATCAATATCACCGAGAAAAATAGCCTCATCATTCACAACGAAGCAGCAGTGGCCCGCTGAATGTCCGGGAGTGTGCAAAACCTCAACGCTAACACCATCAAATTCAAACTCATCTCCATCCTCAAAAAAGTCGTCAACACTACCAAACTCAAAATTTATGAATAGCTTAACCATGTCACCCATGCCATACCTCCTCCTGAACTCCTCATAACTTTCAATCGCCTCCGCGTCGAGGGGATGTGCAAGAACCTTTCTGCCTATTCTGTTCATTGCTATGTGATCCTCATGCCAGTGGGTGTTCAGAACGTAGTCGAACCTCAATGAAGCGAGCTTCTCACCCGCTCCGGTATCGATAATGCAGCTTCTCCCAACAACCAGACTGTGGCTGAAGGGATACTTCCCGGAATTTGGGGCTTCAATTATCTTGTACACTGATTGAATTAGAACAATCTTAATTAATCTTTTTTCCTCCAGATCCTTGATGATTGCTGTAATCAACTACGGCGTCGGAAATCTGAAGAGCATCTCAAAGGCTCTCGAAACTGTAGGGGCAAATGTGACGGTAACTCAAAGCCCGGATAAGATAAAAAGTGCATCTGGAGTCGTTTTTCCCGGAGTGGGCGCTTTCAAGTCTGCAATTGAAAGGCTGAATGCGATGAGAGACGTAATAGATTCTTTGGAGGTTCCGATACTTGGAATCTGCCTCGGAATGCAGCTTTTCGCCACGGAAAGCGAAGAGGGGGGTTTGCATAAAGGACTGAATTACATCCCCGGAAAAGTCGTGAGGTTCCCTCCGAGCGTTGGAAAAGTGCCGCATATGGGATGGAATACCCTTAAAATAGTCAGGAAAACAGAAATACTTGAAGGCATTGAGAGTGGCAAATTTGTTTACTTCGTACACTCTTACTACATGCAGACTGACGATGAGTTCGTGATTTCCAAAACAGACTACGGAATAGATTTTCCCTCGGGGATCGAAAGGGGGGATTATTTCGGCTTTCAGTTTCACCCTGAAAAAAGCGGAAAGGTTGGATTGAGAATTCTGGAGAACTTCGTAAACATTGTCAGGAGGTAGGAGGAAATTCTCTGTCCATCCTGTAAACTGTTCCCTTCGCAAGGGCTAAAAGCTCATTTTTAGAATTTCTCACTTCCATCAGATACGTTGCAGTCCTATTTCCGAGGTTAACCTCTTTTGCCTCAGCTACAAGTTTTTCTCCTTCCAAAGCGGCTTTCATGTAGGTAATGCCCACTTCAATGGCAAGAGCGAGCTTTCCATGGCTGTTGCTCGCCAGAGCAAAGGCCAAATCTGCGAGGGAGAATATGATACCACCATGGCAGACATGGGCAGCGTTAAGGTGCTCGTCCTTAACAACCATTTCGACCTTTGCATACCCTTCTTTCATCTCCAGAATCCTCGCACCCAGAAGGTTGAAGAGCCTGTCGTTCTCTTGTACATGTATTCCCTAACTTTCTCCACCATCGGCATCTGCTTAGTGTTGAAGCAAAAAAGTTTTGTTTAGTTATATTGGCTGGATG
Organism: Archaeoglobi archaeon; assembly: GCA_029259455.1. GTDB lineage: Archaea > Halobacteriota > Archaeoglobi > Archaeoglobales > Archaeoglobaceae > Archaeoglobus. The sequence goes on along the minus strand of JAPDIT010000024.1, from coordinate 583 downwards.
TGTCCGAATAAGCATAGAATAGTATAAATATATTGGGCAGCATCTATTCACTTTTATGGTGACGGCGGATATAGCAGAAAATGACCTGATTGAGATGCTGAAGGGATTCAACATCTTCGAGACTGACGGTGTGAACGAAAAGCATTTATTATATAATCATACTAAAAGTTACCCATGTACTGCAAATTAGAATTAGAGAACCAGCAGACACCTACACTTAACTTGCTGTATAACCTTATGACAGAATCCCTGAACGAGTTAGGTTTCAGCATTGCGGAGGATTTAACTGCATATTCTCTGATAAGAACTTTTGTAATCAAGACAATTAAAAGCATATCAGAAGACATAGTCGGGAAAGATAGAACGACAATAATCAAAAGTATCCAAAGATTAACAGAAATCGAGGATTTTGCTTTACAACCAGCTTGAGCTATTTCCCGGAATTATTAACGGAAGACGTTCTTAAGGCGTTTCAGCGAAAAAGTTTACTCAGCAAAGCTCAGATGGAACTACGTCAAAAAATGAAATCCTTCAGGAACAGATAAACTGCTGTTTGTTCACGGATAAAGGAATATACACAGCA
>JAPDIT010000005.1 GCA_029259455.1 Archaeoglobi archaeon | reverse complement strand
GTTGAAGCTCCCTATAAGTTTCTGAAGAGGTACTTCAAGAGAAATTTGAGTGAGTCGGGTTTTTCAGCTGATAAAAGAAGGTTTGGGTGGTTGATAAGACAGAAAAGAGGAGATGGGAGAGAGATGGTTCTGTTTGCTATCGGGTTGTTGCACAATCTTTTGCAATCAGGGTTGGGTAATTTTGTCCCCAAAGTCTGTTGACAAGTACTATTAGAAAAAATTTACTTTGAGGTCTTTATCTGTACATTCTTCTCTCTATCGATTCGAGCTTGTCTTCCAGATCTCTCACTTTTTCTATGAAAAGTCTCTCGATTCTTCCTTCAAGATCATCTGAATTGACAGCTATTGTTCTCTTTACACTCTTGAACTCGTCCATAATCCTCTGCATTCTAAGTTCGATGCTGATCAGAAGTAGTGTCAGGGATGCTATGAGCAGTGTGGCAAAGAAAATTACCGTCGCATCAACACGGTCGTAAAGTGAGAGCCATCTGTATACAAGTGCTGCTGCCGAGAACACACTAATAACCGACAGCACAATATCTCTCGCATCCATCGTTCACTTTATGTGTTCTAATACTATATATTTTTTTTCTAAATTTCAGGATTGAGTCCTCTAATGAGAATTCCAAATCTTCGGTTGAACACAATACCTCTTTTCATCTAACCGAACCCTAAAGAAGGACTAACCAAAATTAGTAAGAAATCACTTTTATAGCCAGTGACTCCTCATCTTTCCGCCTGAATAGCTCGCACGAAAACGAAGATGTTGTAACACTACTTCTTAATGAGCAGAGTCCTGAATTATCTGAGAACGATGGATCTCTTAACCAAAATCTACACATCCTGCACACCATGAAGTAATTACAGTTTTGAAAGTATTTAAATCTTTCCTTTTTATATTGATGACATCATGAATTCCATTATCATTATCATTTTGCCCCCGAAACGATCTTAATCACATCGTTGTTCTTTAGCTCATAATCATCAGCAACTCTCATCTTGGTTTTCGCATCAAGGGCGTAGATGAAGTGCTTTCCTATATCTGTGTGGATTTTAAAGGCAAGTTCCTTTGCCGTCGTACCTCTCTTGACCAGCATTGCATCCGGCAGAACATTCCCTTTCGAGTCGGTAAACTTGTTCTCGTCCTCCACAGGGTAAACGACTATGTAATCAAGGAGGTCAAAGACAACTCTGTTTATTGCCTCCTGCACACCTGTACTTCCAAATTCCCTCAAAAACTCCCTTATCTTTTCTAAAGCCTTTAACTGCTTCTCGTTCAGCTCTCTGATAATTTCAAAGTCAGGGCCGCCGGGGAGATACTTTATGTAGCCGTTCTTGGCTGCTGTTCTGAGAATCAGCTCATAAGCTGCTGATGTTGGGACAACGATCTCGTCGAGCTTCATCAGCTCTTCCAGCATTTTTCTGGGTGCTTTGTCAGCCTTGTTCGCTGCGATGACCATCTGCATTCTTCTCTTTCTGAGTTCAACTGCAAAATTCTTGAGTTCATCATCGCTTAGTGCTGATATGTCTTCAAACCCCCTCATCGCCTCTCTGACCATCCACTCCTCAAAACCGAGACCTGCAAGCTGCTCTGTTAAGAATTTTGCCGGATCTCTCTTTTCAGCCTTCATTCTCCTGATTATCTTGTCCCAGTTTCTCCTGAGGATGCCGAAAAGCCACATGTCAATCTCGTGATAAAGAAACCTGACATCTTCAACGGGATTTCTTTCCCCCAAACCAATTTCGTTTCCTTCCTCATCCGTTGAGCCTGAAGCATCGACAACATGAATAACCGCCTCACTCTGCCTCAGATTGTCGAGAAACTCATTTCCCAGCCCCCTTCCTTTGTGGGCATCCGGTACAAGTCCTGCCACGTCAATCAGCTTAACGGGAATGAACCTCCAGCCATCTACGCATTCATTGCATTTCACCCCAAGCTCCTGGCATACACATTTAACCCTCACATAGCCAACTCCGACGTTGGGCTTTATTGTCGTGAAAGGATAGTTGGCAATCTCAGCATCAGCAAGTGTTGCTGCCTTAAAAAAAGTGGATTTCCCGGCATTTGGCTTACCAGCAATACCTATCTCAATCACCCAAACCCCTCCTTGCGTATTCTCCTCTTTCCCTCGTTCCTATGATGCTGTTGAGAAGTGCCGGATTGCTCTTCAGAAAGTTGGCGTATTCCTTGCTTATTTCCCCACGTTTTTCAAAGTAATCTATTACTTCGATTGCTTCCTCAATCGTCTTGCATACCTCAAGGTGGTCTAAGACGGTGGGCAGATTGTTGCCCTCTATCTCGTGGAAAAGGTTAGGAAACATCTTTTTGAACTTCTCCTTCTCCCACTCCATCCTCTCCTTCCTCTACTTTAGTTTCAGCAGCTTGAACCTCTTTTAATTCATTTGCTTCCTCTTCACTCTGCTTTATAGTGTTGGACTCGACCACCTTTTCCTTCTCGTCTTCATCGCTTTCTTCTGGTTTCACCTCTACATCATCGCCCTCAACCGATTCCTGTAATTCTTCCAATTCCTCCTCTTCTTCAGCTTCTTCTTCAACCTCTTCTTCTCTGCCCGGAATCTCGACCTTCTCTTTTATCCAGACCCCCTCTTTGCCCATAATTCTGCCTTCTACACCGCATCCATCCTCCATGTAAACCCTGTCAGCCCTTATGTATCCAAAAACTTCTGAAGAGTTCACGAGGTAAACCACCCTCCCCTCTATTGCTCCATGAATTCTGCAGTTGCTCACAACTATATCTCTGCCCCTCAAACTACCAAAAATCTCGCTGCCCTCTGCATAAACATCTCTCGCCTTGACATTCCCAAGAACTCTGCTGCCTACAATCTCCGCATCCTTTCTCGTCGAAATTCTGTCAATGCCAATCTGAGAGTTTTCAGGGATAATCAGAGGTGTATCGAGCTCCTCCACCTCCTCCAGCAACTTTTCAGCTTCCTCAAGCCTTCCAAGTCGCAGAAGAATCATGAGGTAAAGGAAGATGAAGAACAGCGCTGGCATCGGGTCTTGAATCGTAATCAAACCTTTTGCCTCAAAACCATTCTTAATTCTGACGTTCCTCCCAATTTCAAGGTCACCGTAAACTGTGAGTTTTCCTCCAATTGATACGAACTCCCCGATGTAAGCGTCCTGCTTTGAGGTGACGCTCCCTGTCACGCTACACCAGGCGTCGAGCCTTATCTCCTCCCCAAGCAGGTCGCCATCGATTGTCGTTCTTTCGCCCACTATTATCTTCTTTGCAATTACACCATAGCTGAGCTTTGAGTTTGGGCCTATGATGACATCTCCACTGGCCACTATGTTCCTCTCCTCGAATCTCGTGTTGGGAGGAATTGCAAGTTTCTCCAGCATCCAACGATTGTTGCTTCTCTCACTTTTAAAGGTTTGCATGCTGCTTTTGGTTGTGGAAATGATTACAATGAGGCACGAAGTTGTTAAAATCAAAAAAGTTAGGAGTTTGCTTTCTGAAGCTCCTCCTCTATTAAAGCCGCAAACTGTTCGTAAGTCCTGTATCCAACAACCATCTTTCCATTAATGAAGAACGTCGGTGTGCCTGTAACTCCGTAGCTGATTCCATCCTGCAGGTCCTTTTCCACCTCTTCCCTGTACTTGCCAGACTCAACGCATGCCTTGAACTCATCGACGTTCAGTCCGAGCTGCTGTGCGTAGTCGTAAACTTTTGAGTTGTTACCAATCCACTCCCTTTGGTTTTCAAAAAGCATGTCGTGCATCTCCCAGTACTTCCCCCGCTCCCCTGCACAGTTTGCCGCTTCTGCTGCAAAGTAGGCCGTTTCTCCATGCACCGGAAAGTTTCTGAAAACGATTTTTACTTTGTCACCATAATTTTCCAGAATTTTCGGTTCAACCTCAGTAGCGAATTTAGCACAGTAGGGACAGGTATAGTCAGAGAACTCAATAATTACTACCTTCGCATCTTCAGCTCCCCGGTAAGGGTCATCGTCAGCACTTGCATTTATTCTCTCCTCCTTCTGCTCCTCGCTCAATTTAGTCAAATCAATTTGATTCGTGAAAAGGAGAGAGCCATTGGCTGTTAAAAACATGTCCTGACTCTGTAGAATTCCCCCATCATTGTAAAACTCAACTCTTACCTTGTAAACTTCACCATACAGAGAATAATCGGCAATTCTCACATTTACATCAGGATAGTTCTGGTGAACAAGGTTGTTTAACTTCTTGGTTACACTATCAATCGTTTGCTGATCCAATGATTGCGAAGATGTCGGACTTGCTGGGCAGAATTCTTCTCCCGAAGGCATTGCTGTGATTGCGTAAACGGCAACAGCACCTATAATCAAGCCTACAACGATTCCTATTGCCAAATCCCTCATGGACAACAAACAGTGTAGAGGTATAAATAGTTAAGCCAAAAGGGTTGAATAAGGAAAGTATTTTTTGATGCAGGACTACATATTTCATGTTCCGGAAAATGGTTTTGATTTCGCTCCTGACCGCACTGATAATTTCAGGATGTGTTCAGGAGAAACGGTACCCTCGAACCCTCTCAATCAGCTCAGTTTTTGAGGAGGGTGGAAAGATTCCGGCAAAGTACACGTGCGACGGTGCTGACGTCTCACCCCCTCTTTACATCGAGGGTCTGAAAGGAGATGTGAAGAGCCTCGTAATCATCTGCGAAGATCCCGATGCGCCCATGGGTGTTTTTACGCACTGGATTGCGTGGAATGTTGAGTCAACTTCGGAGATTCCCGAAAATATTCCCAAAACCAAGGTTGTTGACTCCCCTAAAATGATTCAGGGGATAAACGATTTTGGTAAAGTAGGTTATAATGGCCCATGTCCTCCAAGCGGTGAGCACAGGTACTACTTCAGAGTCTATGCACTTGATACAGAGCTTGAAGGCGATTTTACAAAGGATGAGCTTATGAAGACTATTGAAGGTCATGTCGTTCAGTATGGTGAAATTTACGGGACGTACAGTAGATAATTTTCTTATGTTTTTAGCAACCTGTCCTAATAACATCCTGCAGAACCTGTTCCCAACGCTTCTTTAAGGAAAGATAGCTGATAAGGCGTTTCTCGGATAAATTTTCAGATCTCAAAATCTTTCAGCAGTTCAATCAAACTGTTTTCTGTTATATCCGCATGCTTACTCGGACATCACGTTTTCGAGTAGGTAAATTTTTTATTCTCTTTCTCCGTGGAGCACGTAAGAGGTGGTCAAAATTCTGATTGAGGTGAGATTTCACGGTAGAGGGGGACAGGGAGCGGTAACGGCAGCAGATCTGCTTGCAGTCGCAGGATTTAAGGAGGGATACCACACCCTATCCTTCCCAATGTTCGGAGCGGAGAAAAGAGGTACTCCAGTTGTCTCATTTCTCAGAATCTCTGATGAACCTATAGTTGCGAGAGATGAAGTTTACAATCCAGATTACGTCGTCGTCCTCGATCCAACAGTGATGGAGGCCGTAAACGTCGTTGCCGGGTTGAAGAGGGGAGGAATGCTGATCGCAAATTATCCAAAGAGCTCAGAGGATCTGAAAAAAGAGGTCAAGGCCGATGAGATGGGAATAAAGGTCGCAACAATTAACGCAACGAAGATGGCGATGGAGGTTCTTGGGAGGCCAATAACCAACACAGCTATGGTTGGGGCTTTTGGCGGAGCTACAAGGCTTATCTCCCTCGAAACACTTGTAGAGGTAGTAAAAGAGTGGTTCAAGGGTGAGCTTGCTGAGAAAAACGCAAAGCTCGTTGAGGAGGCTTATCGCTACGTGATGGAGGTGTGCAGGGATGAAGATTAAGCTCAATCTCGGGGCAATTTCGGAACCTTTGCAGTCAGAGAAGCTTAAAACAGGCGACTGGGGCACCCATTATCCGGTTGTTGATAAAGAGAGGTGCACTGGCTGCAAGACCTGTATGCAGTACTGTCCAGACTTTTGCATTGAGGTCAAAGAGGTTGGAAAAGAGAGGTACGCTGTTGTTGACTACAACTACTGCAAGGGATGCGGCATTTGTTCTTCAGTCTGCCCGTTTGAGGCGATAAAGATGGAACTCAAGGATATATTCAAGGTTTGAGGTGGTAAAATGAAGAAGGTTGTGAGAGGCTTTTATTCCGTCGCATATTCGGTAAAGCTCTGTAAACCAAATGTCATTTGCGCTTATCCAATCACCCCCCAGACTGAAATTGTAGAAAATCTCGCTGCAATGTATGCCAATGGAGAGTTGGGGGATGCCGAGTACATCACTGCCGAGTCAGAGTTTGGGGCAGCGTCAATTTTAGTTGGAGCCTCCGCTGCTGGCGCAAGGGTTTTCACAGCAACGTGCAGTCAGGGCTTAATTTTAATGAGTGAGGTGCTGTTTAATGCAGCAGGCATGAGGCTGCCGATAGTCCTTGTAAACACCAACAGAGCTCTGTCAGCCCCGTTAAGCATCTGGAACGACCATCAGGACAGCATGGCGATGAGGGATGCGGGAATTATGCAGGTTTACGTTGAGAACAATCAGGAAGCTCACGACATGATTCCGCAGGCCTACAAAGTTGCCGAGAACAAGAAGGTTCTCCTTCCGTTCATGGTCTGCATGGATGGCTACAAGCTCACCCATGCCTACGAGCCAGTTGACCTGCTCGAACAGGAGATGGTCGACAGCTTCCTCCCTCCATACGAGCCCGCTGCCTACCTGACGACGGAGAAGCCGCTTGCCTTCGGCTGCTACGCCCCTCCGCACATCTACATGGAGTTCAGAGTGGCAATGCAGCAGGCTATGGAGAGGGCCAAAGAGGTTATGCTCGAAGTCTTCAAGGAATGGGCAGAAGTCAGTGGAAGGGACTGGGGAGGACACATCACTCTGGATTTCCCGGAGTCAAAGATTTTCGTCGTTGCGATGGGTTCAGTTGTGGGCTTGCTCAGAAAGGTTGTTGAGGAGCTGAAAAGCGAGGGTTTGAGCGTTGGACTGATCAAGATCAGAACATTCCGCCCCTTCCCAGTTGAAGAGCTAAGAGAGGCCTTAAAGGATGCTGAGAAGGTCATAGTGCTTGACCGCTCAGTCAGCTTCGGTTATGAGGGGCCGGTTTCAATTGACCTCAAATCCGCAATCTACGGTTACAGCAGTGCTGAAATCTACTCCTTTGCTGTGGGACTTGGTGGGAGAGATATGCCAAAGGACTTCCTTGCGAAGATTATCAGGGACGTTGCTGAGGGTAAGGAGAAGCCTGGATTTGCCTTTAAAGGCCACCAAGAGTTCGAGGAGGTGATACCATGAAGTACTTCGGAAGCGGTCATGGAGCATGTCCGGGATGCGGATTGCCGATAGCAGTTAAAACAGTGCTGAACGCTCTCGATGGTAAAGTCTTTGCCGTTAACTCTACTGGCTGTCTTGAAATCATAAGCTCCCAGTACGGCAAAAACGCCTGGGGTGTTCCCTACATTCATTCAGTCTTCGAGAATGCCGCAGCAGTTGCAGCAGGAGTTGAGGCTGCACTCAGAGCGATGAAGAGGAAGGATGAAGGGCATGTCGTGGTTTTTGCGGGAGATGGAGCTACTGCCGACATAGGAATCGGAACTCTCAGCGGGGCATTTGACAGAAATCACGACATACTTTACATCTGCCTCGATAACGAGGCCTATCAGAACACCGGGCATCAGCAGAGCGGCTTAACCCCTCCAGGAGAGTCGACAACCACAACACCTGCTGGAAAACTCATGCCCGGCAAGGTCGGGAGGAAGAAGGACATGATTTCCATTGCCGTCGCTCACGGCATTCCCTACGTTGCTTCATCATCAGTTGGCTACGTCTCAGACATCAGGAGAAAGGTTAAGAAAGCAGTAAAGTTCGAGGGAGCAAAGTACATCCAGATTCACTCCCCATGCGTTACGGGCTGGGGAATTGACGGCAGCATGGCCATAAAGGTCGCAAGGCTTGCAGTAGAGACGGGCCTATATCCGCTTGTCGAGTTTGAGTATGGAAAGCTGACATCGGTGAGGAAGATAAAAGATAGAAAGCCCGTTGAGGAGTACCTGAAGCTGCAGAGGAGGTTCAGACACCTCTTCACCCACGAAAAAGGCAGAGAAATGATTGAGCTTCTCCAGAAATTTGCTGACGAGAACGCTGAGAGGTACGGGCTTGACCTGAAGAAGGAATGATTCTCCCCTTCATTTTTAAAGTTGTCGTAATAAGCAGCTCCGGCGCTCTTGCTCCCGGCCCTTTAACAGCAGCAACTGCCGCAATAGGCCTGAAGCGGGGCTGGAAGGGTGGATTCTGGGTGAGTGTGGGGCACGCTGCGGTTGAGCTGCCCCTCGTCATTCTGATTGCTACAGGCGTGGCAGTTGCTTTAACCCAACCTGCTGCAGTCTCTTTACTCAGCATAGCCGGAGGGGCGATGCTGGTCTTCTTCGCATTTATGACTGCAAAAAGCGCATTCTCCAAGGCAGAAGAGAGGTCTGAAAGCTCTGCCAGTCCCTTTTCAACGGGTGTTGCTCTCTCTGCACTAAACCCATTCTTCATTGCGTGGTGGGCGGGAATAGGAGCGGTGCTTATCAGCGAGGCTTTATCGCTCTGGGGGTATGCCGGAATAGCTGTACTCTACCTGAGCCACGTCTGGCTGGATTTTGCGTGGTTGATTCTGCTTGCTCACATCACCTCACTTGCTATTTTCAGCACAAGAACCTACAGAGTTCTGCTTATCTCTCTGGCTGCACTCGTTTTCCTCTTCGGGGTCGATTTCATCAGCTTTGGGTTATCTGGCAAACACCTTTTACCCATCTAATGTCTACTTTCTCCAAAACTCATACAGAACAAATTATCACAGCTCCATATAAGTAAAAAGAAGATCCAGAACACCTTCGGTTTTTCTGGGTTTGAGTTCTATTGTTTTTTCCGGATGTAGGAGTGGTAACACGTCCTCTGTCGTTACTTTCCACGGTTCTTTCAAATCTGACAGAGCAATTATGGCCTTTCTGTAATCATTCCCGCTGAACACAGCCGCCTTGCCGGGTGCCACTGCAACGACGACATCTGAATCGACAGAGCCAGCAGTAGGAGCGGCGGCGTTGTTGTAGGACTCTATCACCGTAAACTCATGCTTCTGCTTTATATACTCCAAGCATTCGTCAGCATCTTTTCGCGAAGCTAACAGCAGCCTGTCAACATCTCCTAAATTTATCCGTCTTGGATTAATTGTAGCAACGAGTTTTTCGACTTCTTTTTTTTAAGGTAGTAGTTGTCCTCTCGACGTTCTCAGGGACATAAGTGCTCACTCCGCTTTATGCCCGTTACCCTCACAAGCAGAATCAGATACGGGAGAGCGAGAGAGGTGTAAGCAGCGCTTTTCCACTCAACCCTCTCTGGGTCGGGAGTTAGTAGGAGTGAGACCACCGGACTCTCAATCACTATTGGATCTGAGCTTTTCGCTGCTTCATGGAGTTTGTAAACATCCTCTCCTATAAGGATGCGTTTTTCAATGCTCTTAACTACGCAGTCGTACTGGTACCACACATTGAAGCTGCTAACAGGTTTTGAAACTCCGACGTCAATTCCTCTTTCTTTTGCCTCCTCAACAAGCGAGGTTGCAAAGGTCGTCTTTCCCGACTCGTGCGGAAGCAGGCCGACGACGAGCAGTGATGGCATAGTCTTATGCAAGTTTCAGAATCTTTTCAACATAACTCGATCCCGGATGGTGTCTCAACGCAAGCGTGTCTAGATAAAGCCTTAAGATGCACAGACGTTAATCAGAGTTTCACGTAGGTAGCTCCATCTGAAGTTCTACAAGCTCCGTTATGCCCGCTGGAACAACTTCTCTGTTGATCTTGTGAACCTTCACTGCATTGTTGCAGACGTAGAATTTCACACCCTTCTCGTTCAACTCCTCAAGCATCTCTCTGAATTTTGCCGAAACTTTTTCAACGAAAAGCTTCACGAATCCATTGGTACTGCAACATCCGCTTCTCCAACATCGCTGGGTGTTTCGTCAGAATCCAGATGGAATACGACTTTCATATTTTTAACAGTGCTGCTCTCTGATTAAATTTCTTTGGCCAGATACCACAATGCTTAGGTTGTGGTGTCTGTACCCTACATGCCCGGTTGAGGCAATAGAGCTTGTTGGGAGGGTGAACATCTTGAACTCCCGGATGGGATGATATACGTTAGGGAACTTGAGAAACCTTAGTGGCTTTTTGGTTGATGTGTTTTTAATTTTTCAATTTTGTTTGTAGAAAATTTTAAATACTTCAAAGTATTTAGAAGTATTTAGGTGGTAAAAATGTATGAGAGGTATGAGTTGGTATTTACAAAAGACGGAGTAGAGATTAGAAAAAACTTCAACGACCCTATATTAGGTAAAGATACCCGAAGTAAGAAAATACCTTACAGGGAACTAGAAGTATTGAAAGAAATAATTGATAGATGGAGGCCCACAATTGAAGGTATCAGTGTTGATGAACTACGGGAAGGTGAAATGCTTAAAGGTATAAAAACACTAAAAATGGAGATCGGAGTAAGAATAAATCAAAAAGATGACACCACAATAGGGGTGCAGAATTCTACTAAGGTTAGTGAAATAAACGAAATTGATAATCAAACAGCTTTATGTAAATATTGTAATAAAGAGGTTTACCCATGGCTGCAAGGAGAAAGCAGGGTTTCAACTGAAAAGATTGAGAGAGCGATCATAAAAGTTATTGGAGATGGAGGTGGTACTTTAAGAAGACCACTTGTCCATGAAAGGGTTTATCAAATCATAGAAGAATTCAGGGATCCATACTATCACGAAATGGAGCCAAACGGTCAATATGAAAGGTGGAAACATAGAGTAGATACTGTTAAAGCTAAACTGGTAAAAGAAGGTTACTTGAAGTCGCCTTCAGAGGTGGGAAGAAGTAATTGGGTACTCACCGAAAAAGGAAAAGACTACTACGAGGCAATAAAGGACTCTGCAATTTAAAATTTAATGAAAGAAGGTGCCGGAAGATTATGGACAATCCCACCTATGTTGGAAGCCTTACAACGGGTTATGGTTGGGGTTGATAAATAAAACCTTACCTTGGGTTGTACACTCCTTCCTTTTTAGCATAAAGTAGATGCAGACCAGCATTTTCCTTGCTGTGGCTACAATAGCTATGTTATGTCCCCTCCTCCTCTTTATTCTGAGATAGAAGGAGCGGAGGTAGTCGTCATGCCTTATTGCCACATTTGCACACTGGATGAGGATCCA
>JAPDIT010000013.1 GCA_029259455.1 Archaeoglobi archaeon | reverse complement strand
TTGGCAATCTGCTTATGAAGATGAGGTTTGAGAGGACAAGCTATGAATCGTTTATCGGTGAAGTTATTAAGCTGGATAGGGATATAAGGTGGGAGGTGAATTTACACCTATGATGGAACACGACCAAAAATTTACCTCAAAGCTTTTATTAATGCTCACTCTTATTTAAATCAATGCCCACCGAAACGGAATCCATTGCCTTTGCACTGATAGCTTTTGGAGTCTACTGGGGAGTTGTTGAGTGGCTTAGAAGAAGAGGAACTCTTGAGAAATTCAACATAACTGCCTACGGCCCAATTTTGATGATCAGAACTAAGAAGGGGCTTGAGCTGCTTGAAAAGCTTTCAAGGCCGAAAAGATTCTGGAGACTTTTCGCTGACCTTGGTCTTCCAGCAGTTTTTGCCGGAATGGTTTTCATGTTCTCCTTAATTCTGATTGCCGATTACGTCATGCTCACCACTCCTCCTGAACCATCGGAATTGACAAGCCCGAGAGCCGCTCTACTTTTGCCAGGCGTTAACCCCTTCATTCCAATTGTCTGGGGGACGATAGGGCTTGTTGTAACTCTCATCGTCCACGAGTTCAGCCATGCAATCCTTTGCAGGGTTGAAGGTGTTACTGTAAAATCTTTAGGCATTATTCTTGCTTTCATCCCCGTAGGCGGGTTTGCAGAACCTGAAGAGAGCGAAATAATGGACAAGAAGAGGACAAAGAGTTCTGCGAGAATCAGAATTTTTTCTGCTGGAGTTGTGAGCAACTTCGTTGTGGCATTTATTGCGTTTGCTCTCTTCTTCTCCCTGCTCCCCTCAGTCCAGCCTGCAATCGTTGCGGTAAATGACAGCGGAGTTGTGCAGGGTAGAGTTGTTGAGGTTAACGGTGTGAATGTTGCAAACACCGAAGACGTGAAGGCTGTTTTGCAGAATGCGGAGATCGCGGAAATAAGTATTGAGAAGGATGGGGAACTGAAGAAACTCAGCGTTCCGGCGGTGATGGGCGTAAAGGTAGTAGGTCTTTACTCTGAAAATGGCGAGAAATTCCCTGCGGAGCTTGCGGGGATGAAAGCAGGAACGCTGATAGTCAGGATAGACGATACCTCAATTACCGGTTACAGTGATTTTCAGAGGAAGATGCAGGAAACGAGACCTGGTCAAAGGATAAGTGTGGTTGTTTACGACAACGGGACATTCAGAACTTTCAACGTGACACTTGCGGGAAAAGGTGGGAAGGGATTTCTGGGAGTTAATGTCAGCACCTTTGACTCTATCGACGGCGTAAATGTCTTCTACTCCAAACCGATGCTCGATGAGCTGAAATCAGTTCCTGAACTCATAAGATCCGTTGGAGGGTGGCTTTACCTCATCGCAATGCCCTTCAGATTTCAGGGCTTTACAGGGGCTTTCGGATCTCTCTTCATCGCTCCCCCGTGGGTTTTCTGGACTCTAAACACGCTTTATTGGATTGGGTGGATAAACTTCTACGTTGGACTCTTCAACTGCCTTCCGGCAATTCCGCTTGATGGGGGGAGAGTTTTCCACGAAGTTTTCGCAAAACTGCTTGCGAGAAAGTATGGCGAGAGAGCTGAGGAAATTTCAATGAAAGTTGTCAAGTTCTTCGCGTTCATCGTTCTCTTTTCAATACTTATGTCGATAACGATTCCCAACATCGAGGGGCTGATATGAACTGCAAGAAGTGTGGAAGAAAAGCCGTTGTGAACCTGAAAGCCTACGGTATCTCTTTGTGTGAGAAATGCTATCCGGAGTTCTACAAAAACCTCGTCAAAAGGAGCATAAAGAGATTCAAGATTCTCAATCAGAATGAGAGAATACTTGTAGCCGTTTCGGGTGGAAAAGACAGTTCTGCAATGGCTGCTGTGCTTAAAGAGCTTGGATACGATATTGAGCTGCTTTATATCGATTTGGGGATTGGTGAGCATTCGAAAGTGTCGGAGAAAGTTGTGAAGGATCTTTCGGAAAATATTGATGTAAAGCTCAACGTGGTGAGGTTGAGAGACTATGGGTTTACTGTTGACGATGTTGCAAGGAGAATGAGGAGAAAAACCTGCTCCGCATGCGGTACGGCGAAGAGGTACATCATGAACAGATTTGCAAGGGAGAACGGTTTTGAAGTTGTTGCTACTGGCCACACCGCTGAAGACATCGTTTCTTTCTACCTCAAAAACGTTGCTGGAGGGGCAAAGGTTTGGGCGGAAAAGCTAATGCCTAGAAACGAGCCGTTTGATGAGAAGATTGTTACTAGGTCAAAGCCGCTCTTTGAGATGAGTGAGAAGGAGAACATGCTTTACGTTCTTATTGAGAACATCCCTTACACTCCGATGGAATGCCCCCACGCCCCTGAACCGGAGTGGAAGGAGATCGTTTATGAAATAGAGAGAAGAAAGCCGGGCTTCGTTAAGAACTTCGTTAGGGGGCTTGTGAGACCTGCAGAGGAGTTTGGGGAGACTAGATACTGCAAAATTTGCGGAGAGGTTGCGAGCGGGGAGATTTGTGCATTCTGCAGGTTGAAGGAAAAGCTCACAAGGTGATCACCTCTTGCAAATTTTAACGAAGTTTCTGTAAAGCTCTACGCCATACTGAGAGTGGTAAACCTCGGGGTGCCACTGCACACCGTAAAGTGGTTTTTCTTTGTGCCTCATTGCCTCGATCTTGCAGATATCTGACTCTGCGAGAACCTTGAAGTCTTCGGGAAGCTTTTTCACCTCGTCCATGTGGCTTGCCCAGACTGTTATCTCTTTTGGAATGCCTTCAAAAAGCTCGTCGTTCTCGATAATTCTCACCTTAACCTCTGAGTAGCCGCCCATTGCACCCTTCCCGACTTCACCGCCAAATACCTTCGCCATAAGCTGGTGGCCGAGGCAGATTCCTATCATCGGAATGTCAAGCTCCTCCAGATACTGCTCACAGTTTCCCGTCTTTTCGAGAGATGGCCCTCCGCCAATGACAAGTCCGTCCAAGTCCCTGAGCTCCTCGACTGGGGTTGTGTTCTCGATGAGCTTCGTTTCGACTCCCAAATCCCTTAAGGTTCTGTGGATGAGGTGGTTGTACTGGCCGTAGTTGTAAACCACGTAAATTTTCATGGTTTCAAGTTGGTAAAGGAAAAATTAACTTTGTGCCCACTGGCACTGGTTGTTGACGCACCCACAAAACATGCCGTATTTCTTTGCATCAAAGCACTCCTTCCACTCGCATGTCGTTACAATGTCTTCCTTAACTCCTGCACACACCTGTCCGGAGCAGCCGGCAACCTTGCAATCACTGTCAGTTCTACATTCCGCGTAAGTTGACCACCCGCAGAACTCTCCTTCCAGATTTTTGACTTCCCTAACCTCTCCGTTGAAGTCCGTGAACGTAACTCTGAAATCCTTCTCCTTAACACCTCTAATCTCAACGGTGCTCATGCAGTTGCACTTGCAGATTTCTCCATCGCTGTCTTTCTCGGTTATCCTGTACTCGTTTCCGGATTTCTCGACAACAATCTCATCGCTGCAGCAGTTCCTCATAACGTGTACTGTCAAAACACCATCCGACAGCTCGTAGCCTTCTACACCGTAAGACGCTTTCTGTGCTCCACAGCCAGTAACGGAATAGTTCAGCTTCTCTTTTCCAATGTTACTCTGAATGCACAACGGCAGGGCTAATGCAATCATTAACAGCAGAATGTACCGTTTCATGCTCAGAATACTCGAAAAACATTATAAAACTAATTTTTTTAGAATAAAAAAATAAATTGCGTAAATTAACTTCTCATAGCCTTTATAACAGCATCAACACTTGCCTCTACCGTTATAGGCTCTCCGCAAACTTTGACTACGGTTTCGGGGTCTTTCAGCAGGTTACCTGTCACCACGCAAACAACAGTCTCATCGGGATCGATCATCCCGTTAGCAGCGAGCTTTCTCAGCCCCGCAACGCTTGCTGCTGAGGCGGGTTCTACGCCGATACCTTCTTTCGCTGCCAGGAACTTCTGCGCTTCAATGATCTCGGCATCACTCACAATTTCAGCCATTCCGCCGGTGTTGTATATGGCCCTCAACGCCTTCTTCGCACTAACCGGGTTTCCAATTCTTATCGCCGTTGCTATTGTTTCCGGATTCTCCACCGGAACTATGTCCTCTTTACCCTCCTTGAACGCCCTGTAAA
Organism: Archaeoglobi archaeon; assembly: GCA_029259455.1. Lineage (GTDB taxonomy): Archaea > Halobacteriota > Archaeoglobi > Archaeoglobales > Archaeoglobaceae > Archaeoglobus. Next base: position 7,375 of record JAPDIT010000013.1, on the reverse strand, counting down.
TCGGTGCAGCACCCTCAGCCTGAATTCCAGTCATTTTCGGCATTGAGTCAGTCAGCCCCAGATCTTTTAGCTCCCTAAATCCCTTATAAATTGCGGAGATATTGCCAGCATTGCCAACGGGCAGAACGACTCTATCAGGAACACCGATCTCGTCTGCAATCTCGTATGCTATCGTTTTCTGTCCCTCAGGTCTGAATGGATTAATGGAGTTCAGGAGATATATCGGCTCCCTGCTGCAAACCTCCCTCACGATTCTGAGAGCGTCATCGAAGTTTCCGTCAATCCCTATAACCTTGGCTCCGTGCATTAGAGCCTGAGCGACCTTTCCCAGCGCAACCTTTCCTGCGGGGAGCAGTACGTAAGCCCTCAAACCGGCTTTGGCAGCGTACATCGCCATTGAAGCTGATGTGTTGCCGGTAGAGGCGCATGCAACAGCATTCCTGCCGAGCTCTATGGCTTTTGTAACACCAACGGTCATCCCTCTGTCCTTGAAGGAACCTGAGGGGTTCAGTCCTTCGTGCTTCACATAAACTCTTCTCACTCCCACCTCCTTTTCAAGCCTTTCAGCCCTGTAAAGTGGAGTCCCACCCTCCTTCAGCGTTACGGGATCAATCCTGACCGGGAGGAGGGAGCGGTACTTCCAGACGGAGATGTTGTTTCCGTCAAGCTTGAAGTCAATATCAACAGCATTGAGGTCGATTTCAACCTCTAAAAGCCCTCCACACTCGCATGTATAGCGGTCATTGCCCCATTCTCTGCCACATTCGATGCATTTGAGAGAGTACATGCAGCAAGTAAATCACGCACTTTATAAATCTTCAAAATCACAGCATAACATGCTTGAAAATGTAAAAGTCGTTGAGGTTGCCGCCTTCTATCCTGGCCCTTTCTGCTGCCAGATTCTGAAAACTCTGGGGGCAGATGTCGTGAAGGTTGAACCTCCAGGTGGGGAGCCGGGGAGAACGCTCGATGCAGTGTTTGCTGCAATGAATCACGGTAAGCAATTCCTGTTTCTCGACCTGAAAACAGAGGAGGGTTATGAGAAGTTCATGAAGCTCGTTGAGAGTGCTGATGTGGTGGTTGAGGGCTTCAGACCTGGAGTTGCAAGAAAGCTGGGGATTGACTACGAAAGCGTGAGGAAGGTTAATGAGTCCATAATCTACTGCTCTATTTCTGCATTCGGTCAGGAAAACAGGCTTTCACACCTCCCCGCGCACGATTTGAACTGCCTCGGTCTCGGTGGGATTCTGGAGATCTCGGCTATGGGTGGGGAGATAAGAGACCCGAACCTGCAGCTTGCTGACTTCTCATCAGCAGTTTATGCAGTTATTGCGATTCTTGCCGCCCTAATTGAAAGGGGAAGAACGGGAAAGGGGAGGTATATAGACATAAGCATGTTCCACTCCGCCCTGTATTCAGCTCCAATTCACACATCGTCAATGCTAAACGGACTTGGGATTTTGCCAGCATTTTCGAGCAACCCTGCATACGGAATTTACAGGACGAAGGATGGATTCATCACGCTGGGCATCATTGCGGAAGAGCACTTCTGGAGGCGTTTGTGCCAGGCATTAAACCTCGACTTCAACTTCTCACTTGTGGAGAGTTTTGCGAGGTATGATGAGGTCAGGAAGGCCATTGAGGAAAGGCTTGGACGGATGAGCATGGAGGAGGCGGTGAAGCTGCTGCAAAGCGCCGACATTCCGGCATTTGAAGTTATGAGCCTGAAGGAAGTTGAAAAAATCGAGGAGAGGGTTGGAGAGAGGCTTGTAGATGAAGTGGAGTGGGAAGGAAAGAGGATAAGGCTGGTTAAGCCACCCTTCAGGTGGTAGGATGGACGTAATCGTTGGCGGAGGGAGGTATGGGGTTGAAGCTGCGAAGTTTCTGGAAAAAAAGGGGAGGAGCTATGTTGTCGTGGACAGGAATCCAGATTGTTTAGCTGTTAGGGAGCTAAATCTGCAGAAGGTGGAAAGTGTTGAGGAGATAAAGGAGAGAAGATACTTCTTGGAAGGAGGCGTTGAGGTTCTCCCAGACATGCTCAATCTTGAACCGGAGTACATTTTCCCGACTGCTCCCCTTCATGTTGCGGCGGAGGCTGTTAAGGTCAAATTTAACCTCAAACCGTGGAATGAGGTTGTGGACTGCATAATGGCAAATTTACCTGCGAGAGTTGTTGTTTCTGCTGGTAGAGGCAGTGTTGTTGTTAGTTACAACAGAGATGCGGACTGTCTGGAGAAGTGCTTAGCCCCTGATGTCTGTCCGGTCACGAAACTCAGAAAGCCCTGCCCGATGCATGATCTGGTTAAGTTTGCCTATCCAGAAGCTTTTGTTCTTATCAGCAGGCAGCTTGAACCCGGACTTGGGGCTATCGAGGGGAAAGACTTTGCCGAGTTAATGAGGCAGGTGGAAAAAAGGGAAAGAGTTGTTGTTGCAACCGCCTGCAGGTGTCATGGTGTGATCACAGCTCTCAGACGGGTTTGAACTTCTCCGCTATCTCCCTGTATTGCTTGGGGAAGCGGGGTGAGAACATCAGGAAGGGCGGGGGTGGGTAGCTAGTGTTCGCTCCTCTTCCTGCATTTTCAAGCCCCTCTATGATTTTATCAGTCCAACCGTAGGGCATGGCGAAGATCATCTCAGTCTCCTGAATTGCTGCAAAAACCTGTCTTCTGCTCCTAGCACGGTAATTGCAACCTCTCCTTTTAGAGCGGGAAACAGCGTCTCAGTGCACGAGGCAGCCTTTGCAATCAGGTTGGCTTTTACTGCTCCTCCAAAGTAAGTTCGGCTTGAATGAGCCTCCCCTATTTGAGCAGGAGTTCCGAAGATAAGTACGGCCTCAGGCTCCCCTTTCATTTTGGTCATATCTCCAAAAACAAAGCTCTTGTATTTTCCTTCAGGAAGTTTTTGCTCTGCAACCTCACAACTCTCGTCCTTTAACCACTCTGCACTCAGTAGAATATCTTTCAGTCCTCCTTCGTGTTTCGCCACTCCATAAATCAGCATTGCCGGAGGGCAGGCAAAGTCCTCTGGCTCAAGCAAAACCGTCCTACCATGTAGCGTGCAAAGGCTATGGCCTGACAGACGGCCATCTTTATTCCATACTTGGATGGCTTAAACGCCTTCTCCGGCTCCTACTTCTCCTCGTAGAACCTCACACCAACAGGCGGTGTGCGTAGCTTCAGAAGTTCGGTAATTTTTCTGCCCTTTTCATTCCATTCCATTGAAGGGTTTTAGTTTCGTAATTTTAAAACGTTTGGCATATCTGTGTTTACAAACGGCAAAGCTTATATGTACAAAACAAAACATGGCAACATGAGGAGTTGGTAATCGCTCTGCTGCTCGTCTCCCTTCTTGCGGGCTGCGTTCAAATGAGCGCAGAAGAGATAGCGAAGAAAGTGCAGGAAAAGGAAGAGCAGATTAAGGATTTAAGAGCTGATGTTTTTATTGTAACCGAAAGCCCTCTTGGGGAGTTTAAGCAGAGTTAACACTTACATCTACAAGAAATCATCAAAAATCTACACAGAAAATGATAACATGATTATTGTGTCCAATGGCAGCGTAATGTGGAGCTACGACAAGTAAACAACAAGGTAATGGTGCTGGAAAGCAACTTCAGCAACCGCGAACCCATAAAGCTGGACTACACGGAAATAATTAAAGATTTGCTTGAGCGTTACGACGTGCAGCTTCTGGGGGAGGAGAAAGTTTCGGGGAGGGATTGCTACGTCCTGAATCTGAGGCCAAGGGTGATGAGGGCAACATTACCAAAATGTGGGTTGATAAGGAGTTCTGGCTCCCCGTAAAGATGGAGTACAAGTTCGGGGAGTTTAGTATGTTCATCGAATACAGGAATCTTAGCATTAACACGGGTATAGACGACAGCTTCTTTGAGTTTAAACCACCTGAAGGTGCTGAGGTAGAAAAAATGCAAATAACGCTTCCGGAGTATTATGATAGCGTTGAGGAGGCTCAGAAGCATGTGAACCTTACAATTCTTGTCCCGTCCTATACGGCAGGATACGAGTGTCAGCGTTTTAAAGAACACCGTCACGCTTTCCTATTTGAAAGACGATAGCTTCTTGATAATCAGGGAGTTAACAGAGAAGCCAAAGGTTCCTGAAAATCTGGAAGAGGTTGAGGTTAGTGGCGAAAAGGCTTATTACGGTGAAACCCACGGATATTCAGTCCTTTATCTGGAGAAAAACGGCGTTTGGGTGGAAATCAGCGGAAAGATTTCAAAAGAGGAGCTATTACAAATTGCCGAGTCTCTCGGCTAATTTCTCTATTTTAACGACCATTTTTAGCTTTCACAGCCCCCTCAACCATTCAGGCTTCAGCACCTCTGGATGTGCAATTGCATAATCGATTGCCTTCAGCAGCTTTTCTCTGTCCTCCGGCAGAGTGCCCTTCAAAGGCAGATAGTTTGATGCGTGGTTGCAGCGGAAAATCGTCTTTGCCTCAATCCTCTCGACCATCCACCTGAGTTCGAGGAGGTTTTCAAGCGCGTTGGGAAGCAGGAATTCACCCCTTTTAATCTTCACATAAAGAGGTGTGTTCGGAACAGGGATGTAGGTCAAAACACCCGTGTATTTCGGAGCTACACGGTTCAGGAGTCTTGCGGTATTTCTTGCATTTTCGTAGCTCCTCTCTTTTCCGCCTATTCCCGTCAACACTGTCACAGACAGGTCAAAACCGCATTCGTGAGCCTTTTTGCAGGCCTCTGCAATCTCGTCGGAAGTTACGCCTTTTCTTATTTTTTCAAGTATTTCGTCATCCCCGCTCTCAATTCCGACGTAGAGCAGCTTAATCCCCGCATTTCTGATTTTTTTGAGTTCCTCCTTACTCTTTTCGAGAATATCCTGAGGTGTGGCGTAGCAGCTTATTCTTTCGAGGTTGAACAGCCTGTTTGCGTATTCGGCAACATCAAGCAGGTAATCTGTGTCTGCGGTGAGAGCGTTACCGTCAGCAAGAAATACTCTCCTCACGTTCCCGTAGATCTCCTTTGCGATTCTGAAATCTTCCTTAACCTCTTCAATGTCCCTCACTCTGAACTTTTTCATCTTGTACATCCCGCAAAACGTGCATTTGTTCCACGAACATCCTATCGTCGCTTGGACTATAAGGCTGAAAGCCTCGCTTGGCGGTCTGAACACTGGCTCCTCGTATCTCATTGGCTTAAACTCCGAAACTCTGCTATTAACTGTTTTCAAAAAGTTTTTATAATGGTTAAATTAGTCAGTCAAAGATGTCCGATTTGATACCGCTGATTTCGGTTTATGGCTATGTAGCAATCCTGCTCCTGATTTCAGAGAAGCTGATAAAGAATGAGGTTGTAAGCAGAAAATTTCTCCACATAATGGTTGGAAACATAGCCTTCATTCTCCCATTCTTCGAATCAAGGCTTGTAATGGCCTTTCTTGCAGCATTTCCCTTCGTCATACTCACTTTCCTAATCAGTCCTTACTCTCCCGTAAAGCTCACGAGCAGGACGAGTTGCGGGCCACGGTTTGGGACTGGTTTATTACTCAATAGCTTGGGCAATCCTTGCATATGTCCTCTTTGAAAGACCTGACGCAATAGCTGTTGGTATCATGGCGATGTCATACGGTGATGGCTTTGCCTCTTTAGTTGGGTGGAAGTATGGAAGGACGAAGTACAGGATTTTTGGAGATGAGAAAAAGCGTTGAAGGCAGCTAGCAATGTTTCTGAGCTTATTGCAGCATTTTTGGCAGTATATTTCTACTATCACGGTTCTGTGAACTTCTCTTTGATACCTCTTGCAGCATTTGCAACGCTTATTGAAGCAATAACACTCAAGGGTTTGGACAATCTGAGCGTTTCGATTTTAACAGCGGTGCTTTACTTGTGGATAGCATGAGGTTCATAGTAATCGATGGATGGATGGTGCTGGAAAAGATACTCACGCGGAGTTTGTCAGGCAGAGATATGCTAAAAATGGTAAAGTGATTGTTAGAGCCCATCCCTCTAACTCCCTGTTTGGGAGACTCGCAAAAGCGAGTCTGCTTCGAAGGGGAAAAGTTTTTCATATTCTTGCAGCAATTTTCTACTTCTTTGATGTAATCTCCTCCTTTTGAGGTACTACGGAAAGGCTGACACAGTCATTTTCGTCAGGTACCTCGGAGGAGTGCTTTACCTGCCGGAAAAACCTGCAAAACTCCTTTACAAATTTTTCTGTTCAGTCCTTCCGACCTCTCCCTACATGTTCTACCTTGAAGCTGAGCCTGAGGTCTGCATGAAGAGAGTGGCTGTGAGAGAAGAGCGAGATGTTCGAGAATATAGAGGACTTCAGAAAGGTGAGGGAGAAGGCTTTCAGGATACTCGAAGGCTGGAAGTTCATCAACACGAACAGACCGATTGAGGAGACTAGGAGAGAGATTGAGGAATACTCAACGAACTCGACAGACGATTTTCTTGAAATGCTCCGGTATAAACTCCTCTGCTTCAACTCCTGCAGCCTTGCTGAACTGGTAAACCATTATGTAGCCTGCGAGGTGGAATGGGGCCTCCTTTAACTCAACGTCCCTGTCCATACTCGCCATGCAGGGGTAAGCGCATTGGTGCTGGTGTATCTCCTTCCAGAACTCCTCCTTGCTCTCTATTATATAGCCGCTCATTCTTCTGGCCACGTAGTATGCAGAACCGCATGGGTCGCTTTTGAGAACCTCTACTTTTCTAATCATTTTGCCCTTTCTCTCCACTCTGAACTCTGGCCTGCCAATTCGGAATTCCTCACTGAACTTTGAGATTAAACCGGAATCGCTGGTGAGGCTGCAGAATGGCTTTGGTGATATGAATTCCACACCGATTTCGCTGCACTTCTCTTCCATCTGCTTTCTCAGTCCCGGTAGACACCAGTTCTGGTTGCATGCGGGAACTATTAGTGCTTTAAACTCTCCGATTTCCGCTAGGGAGACGAGAATGTCTGGATGGAGGTTGATGGCTATTGCAACATCGCACTCGAATGGTTCAAGGTAGTTCTCCGGCTCCTCGATGTAAAGTCCAAGTTCGTGTGGTTCCGCTAACTCTCTAACGTAAACCAGATTTGATGAGAAGTCATACCTCTTGCAGTAGTCACAGCCACTCACTCCGCACGCACCGAATGTCGGGCAGAGGTACGGATAGGCGAGGTTGCTCACAAACCTCTTTCCGAACTCACCGCTGTAGATAACCCCCAGTTCCACGAAAGCCTTTTTAACCTCGATAATATCTGTTTTGCTCTGGGAGTTTTGGGACAAAATTCTCAGATCAGTCTTTGAGGATTACAACATAAGCTCTCTGCCCAATATGCTTCTTTGGGACGCTGATCTTGGCTGAAGTTCCGAAGGGAGTTACTCTTCTCGTACACAACTTCCACTTC
>JAPDIT010000064.1 GCA_029259455.1 Archaeoglobi archaeon | reverse complement strand
ATCTTTGGATACTTTTGATTATTGTCGTTCTATCTTTCCCGACTATGTCTTCTGATATGCTTTTAATCGTCCTGATTACAAAAGTTCTTATCAGAGAATATGCAGTTAAATCCTCCGCAATGCTGAATCCCAACTCGTTCAGGGATTCAGTCATAAGGTTATACAGCAAGTTAAGTGTAGGTGTCTGCTGGTTCTCTAATTCTAATTTGCAGTACATGGGTAACTTTTAGTATGATTATATAATAAATGCTTTTCGTTCACACCGTCAGTTAATAACTATTATTGTTATGGTAATAGTTATTACAATTATCTTAATACGATAGAAAAAATTATATATCAAATATGACAGTCATTATTATTGAGGTGATGGAAATGGAGAGGAAGGATGAGAGGAAGGAGGCGGAGAAGGTTTTCAAGGAGATAAGGATCTTCATGGGATAATGATTTTAAAATTTTTGAAAATAGGTGGTAAACCCGCTACAATAGCTTATCCTTTACCTCTTGTTTCTTTTCTTGGTTTTTGTTTAACCGGTGACTTGATGTCGTTTGTAGTGTCGTATTTGTTTGCTTCATTCTTTTTCACGGCCATAAATTTGTGGAATCATGTAAACGATGCGGAGGATGACCTCGAAGCCGGAAGGGTTGAAGCTGAATTTTTAATTTGTAAAAGAAAGGAGGCTACAGCCTTTGTAATCGTTTGTTACATTGTAGCTTATCTCCTTGTTTTGTGGTGGTCGAAGGATAAAGAGATAGCAGTAGCTGCATACATCATCTTGACAGTTTTAACCTGGATTTACTCGGACAAGATATTTATTGGCAGGTTCATACGAAGACTGAAAGAAGACTACAGAACTGAAATTATAACATACTTAATTACTTCAACGTCTTTCCCTCTACTCATTTGGACATTCTTCTCTGAAGTTTCGACGGTAGGGGTCAGCTTTGCACTCGTGCTGTCTGCAACTTATCTCTCAGGCTTCTTCCTAAAGGATATCAAGGACATATCTGCAGACATTCAAGCGGGCTACCGAACTCTCGCAGTTGTATTTCCGCCAAGCACCCTTCTGAAGTTCTCGGTCTTTTCGTTTATTGTATCGATAATGTTTGCCGCATTTTCTCCGTTGTTGATTTATCTATCAAAATTGGTTTTTTTACTCGTAATACTAATTCCTTTGTTGTACTGTGCTCTAAGATTCCACAGGCACAGCTGGAAAATAGGCAGAGAAATACTGTCCGAATTAAAAGCATACACGAAACTGCATATACTTTCAATTCTCGCTATCGCTGCATTATCCTGCATCAGAAGTTTATGAATACTGTAGAAAGAGATGTGTTCAACACTATCTTCTTTTCAACTTCGGACATGATTCTTCTCTCCAAATTTCCAGTGTATGAGGGGAATGAAGTAATTATTCCAGACGTATTTTGCCCTCTAAAAAGACTGACAATCCTATCTTCAAACATCAACATTAAGTTTTGATCGAATAGAACAAAATCAAATTTAGTTTTCTCAATTTCTGCCGCTACATTCGATAGGCCTTTACTCAATCTCTCGCCAAAAAATACAGCTCTGTTGTCGAAAAGTGTAAGATCAAATAGCGAAGGATAAAATTTCAAATCGTAATCCATCAGCCCTAATCCTGCCGCTCCACCGGTTTCCCTACTAAAGAACAGCAGACCGTAGGGGGTAGCGCCAAAAAATTCCTCTCCCTTCATATCCTTCTCCAAACTTTCCCTCATTCTAACTCGGTGTTTTCTTAGATATTCTCTTACACTCTCTCCGTTAATTCTCTCTCCGTTAATTTTTCCGATTACCAAATTGCTCTTCTCCACTTCAACCTCCTCTATAAATTGAAATTCTTTTTTTAGTATTTCTTTTGTCTCTTCCAAACCTCTGCCTCTCTCTGGAAGAAAATCAGTGTATCTCGATTCAAAATCACGATCAAAGGATAAATGAACAACGCCTCTACCTACTTTTTCTCCGTTTAAGAGGATTTGAGGTTTACCAAACCCGAATTTTATAGGAAAGATGTTAAGCGAAACTACCTCTCTCGATTCGTCTCTAAAAGGTCTCAGCAAAATATTCATTGGATAAACCATCCCCTCATAGATTTCTGACGCTTTTTCCAAGTCTGACGTCAGTTTAAGCCTGAGATATTTTCCCACAGAAGAGCGGTAACTTTCAACATAAAAAAGTGGATAGACCAGCAAATTGAACTTCCCCTTTTCCACGTTTCTCAACTGCTCTACCACTTCATCCGTGCTTCCTTTGAAAACATTCAGGGTGTAGTCCATATCCGCAAACATGCACAGGCATCCGCGAGTCCAAACCCCTTTTGGCGTTATGAACCCTTCAACTGGGACGCAGAGCGTATTAAAATCGAATTTAAACACTTTTGCATCTTTCTGGAGACCTTCAGTTACGTAAACTATTGCAAGATTTGGCTTAAAGTCTAGCTTTTCAGCTTTTGAGCTTATTTCCCCAAACGCTCTTCTTACGTCATTTTTCAGACTGTACGCGAAATCAATCATAACGCAGCGATTCGGTATCGATTCTCACCTTGTAAAGTGAGGCAGCATCAGAAATACCCACCACGAGGAGCATCGACCTTGAGATTGGCTTTATGAGAATCCCTTCCTTTCCAAATCTGAACTCAACGCTATCCAAGTTCTCCTCTAGTACCTGTCTTGTAACAGCCTCAACTTGCTTTTCCGCCCACTCAAGGGTTGGAATCCACTCTCTGCTCTTTATATAGCTGGCAAGAACTGTGCCATCTACACTATAAATTACCGCGAAAAGAATTGAATCGTCCGTTGTGAAAGGCTCAATGATTTCAAGTAAATCTGCCCTCATGATATTCTCCGCTTTATCTTTTCAAAATCTTCTGGAGTAAGAACGCCTTTTCTGCACAGTTCCCTGATTTTTTCCTTAGCCCTTTCAGGCAAGTCAAGCTCCTCCACCTCGAACCCCTCACCCCTCTTTTCATCGATGACTATTCCCGCACCCTCTATTATGTAGAAGGGATAAACTCCGTCAGCATGCCAGGACATTCTGTGTTTAAGAATTCTCAGCGTCCTGCTGAAAGGACCACCATAACCCGTGTATCTCAGATTTATAACAGAGTCTGCCAAGAGGAGTACAAGATCAGCATTTCGCCTAAGAGGTTCTTCCACAGTAATCAGAGCTGTCCCTTTCGATTTGAGATTTTTAAGCAACCAGCTTATCTCCTTTCTCTCCTCAGATTCGACATCTACAACAAGAGGAGACAGAGCGTCTATAACAACCCTATCGTATTCAAAAGCCATCTGAATTAGCGATGTAATGTCTTCCGCCATGACCTTTATTATACTTAGCTGTCCGTTCTCTGTGTATTTGGAAAAATCCCACAGGAGAGACTTAGCAACTCTTAAAAATTCGTTGACATCGAGATCGGGAGATGCATACATGCATTTTTCACCATTTTCAAGCCCTTCAAGAATGTAATTCATGCAGAAAATGGTCTTCCCGCACCCCATACCACCTACAACTGCGTTGACAGTGTTCTTGATGAATCCACCACCGATGATTTCATCGAGTCCGATGATGCCCGACTTTATTCTCTCCAACATTATTTGAAATTAAGTTTAAAGAAGTATAAATATTTTTCAAGTGCAGTGTTTTTGAGAGTAGCAATAGCAAAGGGACTGTACAGTTCTTACTAGCTTTAAACAACTTTAAAAACAGCTTGATTTTTTGCCCATTATGGACATCACAGAAAAGCTCAGACTCATTACAAGAAATGCAGAGGAAGTGGTGACTGAGGAAGAATTGAAACAGCTTGTCGAAACCAAGGAGAAGCCAAGAGCTTATGTTGGCTATGAGCCAAGCGGCGAAATACATCTCGGCCACATGATGACGGTTCAGAAGCTAATGGATCTTCAGAAGGCCGGATTTGAGGTTATTGTTCTCCTTGCTGATATTCACGCTTACCTTAATGAGAAAGGCAGTTTTGAGGAGATAGCCGAGATAGCAAGCTACAACAAGAAAGTCTTCATCGCCCTTGGCTTAGATGAGAGCAAGGCAAAGTTTGTACTTGGAAGCGAGTACCAGCTCAGCAGAGACTACGTTTTGGACGTGCTTAAAATGGCAAGGATAACGACGTTAAATAGAGCCAGGAGGAGCATGGATGAAGTAAGCAGGAGAAGGGAGGATCCAATGGTCTCGCAGATGATATATCCGCTCATGCAGGCGCTTGACATCGCCCATCTCGGCGTTGACCTTGCTGTCGGAGGGATAGACCAGAGAAAAATCCACATGCTCGCGAGGGAAAACCTACCAAGGCTTGGCTACAGCTCTCCTGTCTGTCTCCACACACCAATTCTTGTTGGACTCGATGGGGAGAAGATGAGCAGCTCAAAGGGGAACTACATATCCGTGAGGGATCCACCGGAGGAAGTGGAGAGGAAAATCAGGAAGGCATATTGCCCGGCGGGAGTTATAGAAAACAATCCGGTAATTGACGTAGCAAAATACCACATTTTTCCGAGATTTGGTAAGCTTGTTGTGGAGAGAGATTCAAAGTTTGGTGGGGACGTAGAGTACGCGTCCTTTGAAGAGCTTGCTGAAGACTTCAAATCAGGCTCTCTTCACCCCCTAGACCTTAAGATTGCGGTGGCAAAATATTTAAACATGCTTCTTGAAGATGCAAGAAAAAGATTAGGGGTGTCTCTCTGAGTGAAGATGATGTAATTAGAGTGAGGTTACCGGACAGGAACAAGGGAGAGCTTTTCGGAGTGGTAACCTCAATGCTCGGTGCAGGGCATATTAAGGTGAGATGTGAAGACGGTGTGGAGAGACTCGCAAGGATTCCGGGAAAAATGAGAAAGAAAATCTGGATCAGAGAGGGAGATATCGTCATTGTCGTTCCCTGGCCGTTCCAGAAAGACAGGGCGGACATTATATGGAGATACACCAATCCCCAAGTCGAGTGGCTGGAGAGGAAGGGTTATTTGAAGTTCTGAAATGGAGATCATAGAAATTCTGAAATCATTAGAGCCGAAAAAGGCTCTGGCATTTGGAATCGGTGGAGGAGGAGACATTGTAAGCACAATTCCTGTAGCAAACTTCCTTTCTCACTTCGGATACGAAACTGTTCACGGGAGTGTCGTGTGGGACAGAATTGTCATAGACCCAAAATCCGGCCCGAGACCTCTTGACGAGCTTGTTAACATCCAGAGAATTAACGAGACAGTTGGAATCGCAAATGAAAACACAAGAACAACTGACGGCATAATACCCAATATTGCAAGGGCGGCAAGGCATCTCGGCAGAGTTGTTGCCCTAGACTTGACAAAAAATGTCAGTGCTCTTGCTGAGGGTATTAGAGATTTTACAGAAAAAGAGGAAATTTCACTTGTTGTTGGAGTAGATGCAGGGGGAGATGCAATCTCTGTAGGATTTGAATCAGGAGTGAGGAGCCCGCTTGCTGATGCCATCTGCGTTGCCGCACTCAGGAGAATTGGTGGAGTTGTCGCTATGACAGGATTCGGGAGTGATGGAGAGCTTAGAATTGAGGAGTTGCTGCTCAACATCTCTTATATAATGAAAAATGGCGGTTTTCTCGGCTGCTCTTCTTTAAGCAGAAAAGATTACGAGGAGATGAGAAAAGTTGTAAAGGATGTCACTACTGAGGCAAGTCTGATTCCGCTTATGGCGTTTGAGGGTGAGATGGGGTTGAAAAAGTTAAGAAAGGGCAGAAGTACACTCGTTACACCGCTCTCAACACTGATTTTTTATTTTAAGGCAGAAAGTGTGTTCGAGATTAATCAGGCTGCTAAAATAGTAGAGAGAGCAAAGAATTTTGAGGAAGCAAACTCTCTCCTGCACGCTGAGGGCATTCTGACGGAGTACGACTTTGAGAGGGCTGTTTCCGGAGAGCTCTAGTCTTCGAGCAGCTCAGTGAGGTCGATCTCTTCCTCTTCGAAGCTTATATCCTCCTCATCAAACTCAAATTCTTCTTCCTCTTCCTCCCCTTCCAATATTTCCTCTTCAACTTCAAGCTCGCCGTAGTCCTCCATCATCCTTTCCACTGCTTCCTTTACAGCTCTCTTGTACTCTTCAAGGTCTGGGTTGTAGATCTCCATTGCAAGCTTGGCAGTCTCGCTCTCACCCTTTTCCATCTCTCTAATCCTTTCCAGAGTTTGAATTGCCGTCTCTATCACCCAGTAGTCTCTCGACTCAGGGTCGGCGATGCTAATGGTTTCTGGGCGGAGAGTGACGAATTTCCTTGTATCGCCCTCAAAAACTCTTACCTTAGCGGTGAGAGCGACGAGAGTCAGGGTATCGATGTCTTCAAGCGCCTCGTAAGCTTCTGGCTGATACTTCCCAACATAGCCGATGAAAGAACCTGTCTGATCCACTATGCGAATTCTGTATATGTTTCCGTCTTCACCTCTCTCCTCTTTTTCCGTTAAAACACCTATGATGAAGACTCTGTTGCATTTCAGTCCAAGAGGGGTTAGGACGTAAAGAGGGCTCTTCTCCGAGTCATCCCTCAGCGTGTATGTTGAACTCATTAACTCTTTGGCAAAAACTCTCCTCGCAACCTCCCTCTTCAAAAAAACCGTCATTATATCTCCTCCATAAGGGCTCTAACCTTTTCAACCTCCTTCCTGATGTCAGGTCTGAAGAACTCAACGTGTCTCGCTACGAGATATCTTGGCGTTGCTGTACCCACCACTCTCAGATACTTGCCGAGAAGCATTTTTTTGAGCTCAATCAGAACTGCATTCCTGTCCAAAGTTTCCCCAGCTATTTTCTTTGCCTTCTCAAGGTCAATTCCGGTGAGAGCTTTGACACCATCCTCGTTTATAATCACCTCGTAAGTTCTGTAGCCGTCATCAAGCACACCCTTAATCCTCAAATCATCCTTTGGCTGTGTTTTTCCGTGCTCAGGACACTTCCCCATCTTTATTACCCTGCTACAACCTTCAACACCGCAGCGCTGTATAAGCCCGCTGTTCTGCTGAATGGCAACAAGAGCACCAACAACCTCCACCTCTTCACTCACGTCTTCCGGTGGTTTTACCTCTACATCCTCACCAATCTCCTCAATTTCGCTTATTTTCGTAACGTTAAGTCTTAGAACACCTCCAAAATCATCAACAACGACGTTCCGGAAAATGTAGCTCTTTCCCTCCTCAACAGGCTGCTTCTTTGCTTTAGTCCAGACGAGAAATCTGATGTGACCCGTCTCATCTCCAATCAGGCCTACTTGAGCTATTGAAGGACTGCTGCTCTCCCAGAGCTGAATGACCTTGGCCTTGACAGTTACCCACCTATTTGGCTCCCTTATCTCCTCAATCTTGGTAATCCTTTCCCGCCTTATTGTAGCAGGTGCCCCGTACTCCCTTATGATGTAGTTTCTGATTGTTCTCAGCGCCTCGTTTTCAGGAACTCTGAACTCAACCAGAAGCTTCTTGAGCTTTTCAATGATTTCTTTTTTATCAACCCCATAATCTTTATACTCTTCAAAAATCTGCTCAGCCAGTTTTTCAACTCTGTTCATTCAATCACCATTTAACCATTAATCGGGTGGATAAAAGGTTTTCCGAAAATTTGATAGCCTGCATACCAGCCTTTTTTCAATGGTAGAAGTTCTTGAGTCAACCAGAGAAGGAATTCTGAAGGCTGTAGAGCTGCTGAGGAGGGGTGGTATTGTTGCGTTCCCGACTGAGACTGTTTACGGCATGGGGTGTGATGCAACCAATGAAGAGGCTTTGAAAAGACTCTACGAGGTTAAGGGAAGGAGTCTGGACAAGCCCTTCATAGTTGGCGTCTGGAGTAAAGAGGTGGTGAGCAAGATTGCTGAAGTGGATAACAGGGCAAAGGAGCTGATGGATGCATATTTTCCCGGCCCGCTCACCCTCGTTTTGAAAAGTAAGGGTCCTCTGCCCCAAATTCTTTCCCCTGAAGGTAAGATAGCCGTCAGAATGCCCGCTCACGAAGTTCCGCTTAAGCTGATGGAAGAGCTTGAACGACCAATAGTTGTACCCTCAGCAAACATCTCCGGCAGACCGAGTTTAACGAGATGGGTGCATGTTGTTGAGGAACTTGGAGAAAGAATAGATGCTGTAATTAAAGGAGAATGCAGACTTGGAATTGAGTCAACAATCGTTGATTTGACGGTTACACCAGCGAAAGTGTTGAGGGTTGGAGCAATAGATGTTGAGAGCATAAGAAAGCATGTGAAAATCGTGGTTGAACTAGGAAAAGACACTTACTCTCTCTCCTGCCCGGTTTACGTTTTTGCTGGGGAGAGAGCGAGGGAAAAAATAGAAGAGTTCGCGGAGGAAATGAAGAGGCGGGGGAAGAAAGTGGTGGTAATTGCGAGAGAAAAAATTACGGATGAGTGCATACTGATTGGGAAAACACCTGAAGAGTATTCGGCGAAGCTTTTCGATGCCGTAAGGGAGGCAGAATCAAAGCATCCTGATTTGATTGTCATAGAAGGTATTCTTGAGTACGAGGGCATCATGGACAGACTTCGCAGACTTGCAGGAGAGAGGGTTTTCAGGGTATAGTGTGGTATCCCAAATTGCATTTACACCTTCCCATCCCACCACCTCCTCACAAACCACATAACCCTCTCCTGAGGGAGCTTGTACCGGAACGCATTGATCGGTCCAGGCTTTTGTGAGGTTTAACCTCATTATGCCTTACAACAGCCCCAACTGAGCCAAACTTTTCTGCCCTTCTCTCAACTTAGCCGGAATCCCTCTATCCTGCCATTTGAGGATGCTTTATCCCGGCCATATGCCTTACACGTGTTCGGCAAGAAACTGGGCAACCCCTCCGATTATGGCCTGAGGTTCCATTACATCCCCGCTATTCTGGAAACTTTGATAGAATCGAGCTCATAAAGTCTTGCAATGAGCCAGTCAGGCGTAAAATTGAAGTTACTAAAATATCCTGCTCAATAAAGCACGTTCGTGAAGTTTTATAGCCAGTATTAAGAAGATAACCGAAAAGATTAGCAAAGCGATAAAATCCATGTAAACTGAAAGAAAAGACTCCATTCCAAATGATGCCCTCGCTACATCCGGAAATACGTGAGAGGAGAAAGCATTGAAACAACCTTTCCCCAAGCTGGAAGCTCCTGAACAGGGATGAAAATTCCGCTTATGAATATTAGCGGAAAGCGAACAAGCGATGAGATCATCATGACCGTCGAGGGCAGGTTTGTCGGATAGGCTGAGAACAGCAAGCCCAGGCAGGAGAAGCAAAAGGCAGCCAGAAGTATTGCAGGAATTATGATTTGGAGTAAATCCGAAGCAAAATGCCAGGAGCAATGGGATGAGAGATATGCAAATTCCAAAGGATAGCGAGGCGATAATGTCTCCAAAAATGATTGTTGACGTTGAGACGGGGCATGCGAGTAGCGTTCTCATCTGTCCTTCCCATGGAGCTATAACCGGTGAGACGGAAGTTGAGGCAAAGAAGACGGTCATTGAAATCAACCCTGCCATCAAAAAATTCAATGGCAGTTCTCTGCCAATCCAGAAGGCTAAAAATAGGAATAGGGGTAGCAGAATTCCGAAGATGACGACAGGCCCCTTCAAATAATACATCATTATATCCTTCTTTGCAATTGCTAGGCACTTCATCCTTCCAC
Organism: Archaeoglobi archaeon; assembly: GCA_029259455.1. Lineage (GTDB taxonomy): Archaea > Halobacteriota > Archaeoglobi > Archaeoglobales > Archaeoglobaceae > Archaeoglobus. Next base: position 2,560 of record JAPDIT010000064.1, on the reverse strand, counting down.
CTCCAAGAGCTTTAAAAAGGCATCCTCAAGCATTGGGGTTCGGGTGTTGATTGAGACTATCTCTGCACCGCTCTTTCTCGCAAAGTCAACAACTTCACAGATCGTTTTGTACGGGTTTGTTGTGTATATCACGTATTTGTCTCCTACTTTCTCCGCATTCTCCATGTTCAGCTCCACTCTCTCCCCAAAACTCACCTCAATTGCAACACTTCCGCCAACTCTGCTTTTCAACATCTCAGGAGTGTCTATCGTAACGATTTTACCTTTATTTATTATCGCAACCCTGTCGCACATCATATTTACTTCATCCATGTTGTGGGATGTAAGGAAGACCGTTTTTCTTTCATTTGCTATCTCCAAAATCTTTTCTCTTATCATCCTCGCACTTTGGACATCTAAGCCGCTTGTAGGCTCATCTAAGAACAAAATTTCCGGATCGCTTATCAGAGTCATGCAGAGCATCAGTCTCTGTTTCATGCCTTTAGAGAATCCTCTAACCTTTGCATCTTTCCGCTCATAAATTCCAAACTCTTTGAGCAATTCGTTAGCTCTCGCCTCTGCATCTCTTTTACGCATCCCGTAAAGGCTTGCGATGAGCATTATGTTCTGCCAGGCTGTTAAATCAGGATATGCGTTTGACACTTCTGGCAGAACACCGATTGGCTCCTTGGCCTTCAGAGTCTCCTCAACAACGTCGTAACCGTTTACTCTCGCCCTTCCGGAGTCTGGCTTTATTATACCTGTTAGAATCCTGACGGTAGTAGTCTTTCCTGCCCCGTTCGGGCCGAGGAAACCGAAAACCTCCCCTCTTTTCACCTTAAACGATACATCTTTCAGAGCTTCAACATCGCCGAACCTCTTCTTTAAGTCTTCAGCCTCTATCGCTATCATTCTTCCACCAGAGGGATGACAATCTTTTTAACCTTCAACTTCCAGAGCTTTTGTGGCGCACCTTTCTGCTCGATATAGCCTGCAACCTCCACTATTCCGGCGTTTTTGAGTTCAGACAGGTGGTAGTAAAGACCTGAAGACGTTATGGCTTCGTCTTTCTCAAGCAGGCACTCTAAAATCTCCTTCGTGCTTTTTGCCCCGTCCTTCAGGCAGTCTATGATTAGCCATCTTGTTGGGCAGTGTAAAGCCCTAACTATCCGTCTAAAATCTTCGAAGTTTTTGCTATGCACTTGGTGCTCACCGCAGTCCATGCACATATTACCACAATATTCTAGTTTCTGGCTTGAATATTGCAGAAAAACATATAAATTTTGTGGCGCTACTTACCATATCCGCCTAATAATTCCGGCTATCAGATTTACTCTTGGAACTCTCTATGTAGCCCCAATATGCGTTGCCAAACTTCTCTATTTAAGAGACATCGAAATCTTCGAGAGGAAATCTCAATGGAAATCAAACTTGCAGAAAATAGCCATATACTATTTCCCTCTATTTTTTACAAATTTTATAACCTCAATTACTATTGAAATTGGTAAACTGAAGAAAAATATCAAACCAAAAAAATAAACAAGAGCAAGTACTATACCGCTACACTCCCCGCTAACTCCTAACGATATTCCGCAAATGATGCTAAATATTACCCAACCAACCATTCCTATTATAAACCATATTGTCCCCCAGAGCAGTGGTCTCATGAAATGTTAACTGTAGTTGTGAACTCACCTATTACATTTTTACCCAAATCTGCAACCCTGACTTTTAGGTTGTGCTTACCTTTCTCTTTCACTGTAAGAAGTGAAAAACTGGCTGTGTATGTTTTGGTCTCCCCTGGTACTACTGGAATCTTATACTCGTTTGCAACACTTGTTATTGGATTGCCGTTATCGATAGTCAGCTCAATCCAGTAGACGTAACCCGGGCAATCTCCGTTGTTTTTCAAAGTGAGTTTGACCCTATCAAAACTATATCCTAAGTATTCCTGGTATTTAACATCGATCTCTTTATCTACCAGCTGAAGTTTTGGCCCTAATAAGGTTATCTCCTTTTCATCTAATGTCTTTGTTCCAACTTTTAATTCCAAATAATATGTGCCTTTTACATTCTGCCCAGAAAGACCTAAATATATTATTGCTGGTATGTCTTTCTCAGATTCAATTGATTTAAGATCAACTGTTCTTCTATCGGAACCGAGCAACTCTAATGTTACTGGATATTCATTCGTCTCTATGCTCACTTTAAGTGCTGGTCTGCCATTAAAATCTGTTACTTCATATTTCACAATCTTCGCTTGTACCGTCTTTCCAGCACAACCAGCAAAGTAAACTCCGAAAGCTACTGCCAATACTGCTAAAATTAAAAGATACTTCACCTTCATAGTTGATTTTTTCTTTCAGAGATTTATAAAGCTTTTCATTGATTGTGCCGACGTGTCCGAATAAGCATCAAACAACATAAATAATTGAACAACTTACCATCTTTTATGGTGACGGCGGATATAGCAGAAAATAACCTTGTTGAGTTGCTGAAAGAGTTTGACATCTTTGAGAGGAACGAAGTGTCCATAGAAATAAAACTTGCAGCAATAGCAATGTACATCCTCTCATCAAGC
>JAPDIT010000026.1 GCA_029259455.1 Archaeoglobi archaeon | reverse complement strand
GGTATACTTCATAATGAAGACGCAGATAGGTTGGCAAAATTTGCATTGGCTGTTTTATCAATACCACCAGCACTCCACGCAAGTATGTGGAAAAATGTTAAGAAACACCTGGTAGACTTCTATAGGTCGACATTTGATTCGCACATAAAAAGGAAGTCAAGAAAGGGAAAAGACGAGGTTAAAGGCGATTTCCAAGAATTGAGCAGTTTTGTATTAACTTTTGGAGGTTTGGGATATCTATTTTATAAAGATCCTGAGAAATTACTCAGAATGTTGTTGTTCGATAGGCCTGAACTATTGAATAGTCTGCATATCATTGGGTTTTTGAGTTCCAGTATCGAATTAAAGAAATATCTTTTATTGGAAATTGCCTAGATTTTAAACTACTCCACTCCTAACTTAGGTATGTGTGACAGGTACGCTCTCCTGAGCTCATCCTTATCTATGTGGTCGTAAATGTCTATGGCCTCCCTTCTTGCGTCTCCTCTGAGCTCCTGTATAAACTCCCTCCTCATCCCACTCTTTCTCAACCAGGTTGTGAAACAATGTCTGCAGGTGTGTGGAGTAAATTTGTCCATAGGGTTCTGGGAATTCGGGTTGTGGAAGCCGAGCATAGCAGCCCATTTTGTCACAGCCGTATAAACTCCATTTCTATTGAGCCTACCTCCCCTTTCATTAACGAATAATGCATCTGTTTTCGGATTTAGCTTTTCTCTGACTTTCAACCACTTCTTAAGAATTCTGGCAGTCTCATCATCGAAAAACACTATTCTGTTTGTCCTCTTCGCTTTAGGTTTGAGGATTATCGACTGCTCTTCCCAATTAATATCTTGCACGTCGATCGATATTAGCTCACCTCTCCTGATTCCCGTTTTCAATAGCAGGAGAACGATTGCTTTATCCCTTATGTAAGGTATCGAATTAACGAGAAGACTGGCTTCTTTTACTGTCAGAATCCTCCTTTCAGAATTTTTGTTTTTCTTGTAGGGATTCAGGTACCTCTTTCTGACAGGAATTACGGGGTTACCATTGACGACGTTCTATATTGTAGAAAGTCGTAAAAACTGGAAATTGCCGAGAAGTAGTTCTCAAGTGTTTTCTGTTTTAGCCCCTTGCTTCTGAGATATGAAAGGAACTCTCTCAGTACGAACCTGTCAACGTGCTTTACATCAATACCTCTTTCATCAAGCCATGCCAGGAATGTCCTGAGGGATGAGATGTACCTTCTTATACTCTCAGGGGTCATCCCCCTGTTGATGCAGTCCTCTCTAAATGCCTCCAGAAGGGATGTTTGTTTCAGAGCTTCCATCTCCAGCCCCTCCCAGTGCTCTCAATTAGACCGTACTGCTCTAAGCGCTCAATTTGCTTTATGTAGCTCCTGACCAGTTCCTGGTCTCTTATTGGATCAACGTTCAGCAGGGAGTAAAGCTCGTCATAATCGACCTGTCTTCTCCTCTTGAATAAGTCTATCAGCTCTTCAGAGAACTCTCTCAACCCAGAGAATTCACTTTCAAGGAACGGCTTAGCCCTGTAAATCTTAAGCTCTTCGTCAAGCTTTTCAACGAGATTTTTGAGCATTCTGTTTTCTCTCAGAAGTTCTCTATTTTCCTCTTCAAGCTTTTTGACTTTTTCAAGAAGCTCTTTTCTTGAAATGAAATCTGATTCATCTTTCGATAGTGACTCCTGAACGCATTCAGTAACAAACTTAGAAATGGACATTTTTCTCTCTTTTGCAATTCGTTTCCACTCTTCAACCATCTCTTCTGACGGAAGGTAAACGTATATGGCTCGTTTCTTGACAGTCTCAGTTTTACCTCGATTTGGTTTGGGCATAATAACAGATAGCCCTGATTATATTTATAATTTACCGGTAAATTCATGCGGGGGGAGGGATTCGAACCCTCGAAGGCCTTCGCCACTGGACCCTAAATCCAGCGCCTTTGACCGCTCGGCAACCCCCGCTTGGAGGAATTTGACCACTACTGTTTATGTGCTTTATGGCCGAATAAGTTTTTAGCCGAATACTTTTTAATTCATACTTTCCACACCCATACATGGTTGAGAAAAAGTTCAGCATCGTAGCACTCATCGTTTTCACGGTATTGGCGATTATTGTTCTATACCATAACATCTCTCCCTACCTGACGCCCTCTGAACTGGTAGGGAGAGAGAAAGCTGAAAACGTTCAGGTTGTTGGAAAAATTGTTTCAGTTAACGGCAATACTTTTCAGCTATCTGATGGTAAGTGCAGCATAACAGTCATCTACAACGGCTCCATTCAGCAGTACAATACGGAGGTTGTTGTTGTGGGCAACTGGGACGGAAAAGTTTTGCAGGCTACAGAAGTGCTGCAAAAGTGCCATACAGAATACAAGGGTGGTTAGTTGGAACCGGGATATTTACTCTTAGTAACATCTTTAGCAACATCTTTCTCAGCATTTTTGCTTTTTGTCGCAAAGAAGTGGGAGCTGGGTGAGATTTTCCTTTACATCTCAACCTCCACTGCATTTGCTGCTCTGTTACTACTCATAAATTACTTCGTAACCGACACCTTTTCAGTGTGGTACGTTTATGCGAACTCAAATGCCGAAATGCCTCTCCTTTACAAAATAAGTGCAGTATGGGCTGGAAAGGAGGGTACCCTCCTTCTGTGGGCTGTATTCAATCTGCAAGTGACATCTCTCTACATAAACTGGGGAAGAAAAGACGAGAGAAAAGCAAGAGTGGCTGCACTAATGACTCTCTTCACATCCTACCTTACCGCCAACATCCTGCTATTCTTCAACCCCTTTGTGACTCTGCCCTACACACCTCCCAACGGAGCGGGACTAAATCCACTGCTGAGAACCATCGAGATGATCTTTCACCCTCCAGTAGTATTCCTTGCTTATTCTCTCTCTGCTCTGCTTTTTTCTGTAACACTCGCAAATTCCGACGGTGAAAGAACGCTTGCGCGGCTTACATGGATTTTTCTAACTCTCGGAATAGTAATCGGCGGCTGGTGGGCATACAGAACTCTCAACTGGGGTGGTTTCTGGGGATGGGATCCGGTAGAAAATGCATCACTCCTCCCGTGGCTAACACTGACAGCATACTTCCACATTACCAGAGGAAAGGAGCACTTTGCTTATCTAACCTTCTCACTCGTCCTTTTTGCAACCCTTATCACCAGAAGTGGCATTATAAGCTCAGTACACAGTTTTGGTGGAGAAGTGAGCGACTACAGCTATATTCTTCCGATTTTAGTTTCGCTAACACCTACAATTTCCAAGATAAGACAGTTGTCCATTTCAAGCCTCTGCAACCAGAATTTGCCCATCATCTTTTCGTCAGCAGCAGTCGTTGTTTTTCTCGGCACCATGGCTGGTGTTTTTGTTACAGTTGAGAGGGAGTACTACCTCATCACTTTCCTACCTGTTTTCGCTTTGATTACATTTCTCGTAGCGTTAAAGATAAGGAAGATCTCCATGCCCACCACACTGCTCCATCTGGGCGTCATTCTGCTTTTCGTAGGAGCAACTTCTGTATGGCTCCTTGAGGATGTTGAGACTATTACAATAACGCAAAATTCGACAGGAGATTTTTCACTTCTCGATTTGAGGATTGGCGAGGATGCAGAAAAGTACACAGTAACGGCGTTCATCAAAACTCCAGAAGGAGTTGCAACACCAAAATTATACGTTTACAAGGTTGCCGGTAATAAAGTAGTTTCATCGGTTGAGATAATCCCAGAACTTTTTTGGGATAATTACTACTCAATAAAAGACTTGGATTGGAAAAGTGGTACCATAACGCTTGAATACTACTGTGTTCCCTTGATAAATGCTGTCTGGATCGGTTCGGCTCTTATGGTCTTCGGTGCTTTGCTCAGATTCTCAGGTAAAAGTTTTTAAATTGGAAGGTTTAGGGAGATGTATGGGAAAGACGGGAAGCGTAACGTGGGTGAAGATCAAGAAGAGGAATAGCAATGAGTACAGACTTGTGCCTACTAAATGGCAGGAGTATAAGAAGCCAGGGCCAAACCAGAAGTACACATCAGATGGCAAGAGGAGAAGAAGAATAAGAAGGTCACAGAAGTCGATTCTTGGAGTTAGAAGCTAAAACGTTAAATCTTCTTAAAGGCTGCCAAGTAGTGGTAACTTAGCTCTTCGCTTCTTACAAGTTTTAGCTTGCTTAGCTTTTCAATCTCCTCTAAGCTCAGCCTTTTTCCCACTGGTGGGCCGAACTCCGTCTCTCCCTTCTTCCACTCCGCAACCACCACATAATCTGCCTTTGAGGCCCATTCCAGATACTCCTCAGAACTTTCCATCTCGTGAAGCACGTTGGAAAACAACACAACGTCAATTTTGAAGTCCACATCGGGTGGTGTGTCTGAGAGTATTATTCCCACATTCAGCAATCCCTCCTCTTCCACTCTTTTCCTAAGAATCTTAGCCATCTCCTCACTAATCTCCACCGCATAGACTTTCTTGAAAATCCTTGCGAGGGGGATCGTCAGGTAGCCACTCCCGGCTCCAACGTCGAAGGCGACATTCTTTTTGGGTCTGAGACTTTCGATGAATTCGATTACTTTATCCGGTGGGAAAATCTTCCTTCTCCACTTAGAATCGAGAATGTGGGCATTTTTTGGGTCGAACCTGTGTTTGCCGTGTTTCATAATCTGCCTGAATTTCAGATATTTATTGAACTTTCCCGCTATTGATTCTCCTTCAAACTGTCAAGGAGATAGGCATACAGCAGTGGAAGAGCTATGGTAGCGTCGCAGTAAACTGTCACGGCCTTGGCATCTGGCTTCAGCTTGCACCAGCTCTTTGCCTCCTCCAATGTCGCTCCGCTCAGCCCTCCCCACTGCGGGGAGTCGGTTGTGATCTGCACTGCGTAATCAAATCCTTCAGCCAGAAGCATCGCCTGAAGGGTGAAGTTCTTCGGCACACCTCCTCCGACAACAATCACCCCCATCTTTCTTTTCTGGAAGCATAAGTCTATCATTCTGCTCACGTCTCTGAAGAAGTCAATCTGGAGGTTTTTGCGGTAAATCATAACGTGAAGTCCCGCTATCGAGTCGTGGAGGGTTGGGCAGAATACCGGAATTTCCTTTTCGGCGGCAATTCTGAGAAAAGAACTTTCATCCTTTGTCCTCTTTCCAACCTCCCAAAGAAACTCGTAACTTGCGTAAACACCTTCAAGCTCCGAAATTACGCCTGAAAGAAACTCTTCAACTTTTTCAAATGCTTCCTGTGATACAAACACGTCATATATCCTGTTTACGTTCTCCTCGGCAAGAGCTGTGTCATCGACATAGCAGCTACCGATTTCGTGCCCGATGCCGAGAGATTCAACAACTTCGTGAACGACGTTTGCCCCTGTGGTCACAAGACTTCCTATAAAGCCGTTCTTCATCATTCCAGCAACTATTTTCCTCATCCCTGCTGGAATCATTGCCCCGGCAAGAGTCAGAAAAATGAATGAGTCGTTTTTTATCATCTCCTCACAGATTTTCGCAGCCTCTCCAAGCCTTCGAGCATTAAAGGCGGTTTTTCCAAACATCTCTACTAGTTCTGAAACTTTAATCTCCTCGTGGATTTCTGGACTTGTCACTCTCATGAATCCGCATCGCCATGAATGTTTAAATTTCTTTCAAAAGGCATATATACCACCTCACAGTCCGACCTTTTATGAAGGTACTTGTGAGCCCCATGAGTGTTGCTGAAGCTCTGGAGGCAATTGAGGGAGGGGCTGACATCATCGATGTGAAGAATCCCGCGGAAGGTTCTCTTGGTGCCAACTTTCCGTGGGTGATTAAGGAGATTTCAGAGATAGCCAAAAAGCATGGCAAGGAAATCAGCGCCACTACTGGTGATTTGCCATTCAAACCGGGAACAGCAAGCCTTGCTGCTCTGGGAGCGGCTGTTGCGGGAGCTGACTATATAAAAGTCGGTCTTTATGGAGTAAAGAATGCTGAAGAAGCTTACGAAATGATGTCTGGAGTTGTTAAAGCAGTCAAGGACTACGATCCTTCTAAGAAGGTTGTGGCTGCTGGCTATGGTGATCACTACAGAATATCCTCGGTCTCACCTCTCGACTTGCCAGAAGTGGTCGCAAGGGCTGGGGCTGACATAGTGATGGTCGACACCGCAATAAAGGATGGCACATCTCTGTTTGACCACATGAGTGTTGATGACATCAAAAAGTTCGTAAACTTGGCAAAAGATAACGGGCTGATGGTTGCACTCGCCGGCAACATCGGCTGGAGCCATATAGAAATGCTGAAAACTATCTCACCCGACATTATTGGTGTGAGGTCGATAGTCTGCGAGGGTGACAGAAGTTCGATGATAAAAAGAGAACTTGTGGTGAAACTTATGGAAGCGGTGCACGGGTAGAGCAGAGTTTCAGAAGTTCGCTCTCACCTTCCCTTGTTCCTTTTGCAATAAGAACATCCCCGCTGAAAATTCTCGTGCTTGCGGTGGGCTTTGTTATCCACTCGTTCTTTCTTTTGATGGCAATGACGTGCATTCCCGTGTTGCTCTCAACTCTCGCCTCTCCAAGAGTTTTTCCGTTGAGCGGAGATTCTTCAGATACTGTTATGAGTGTCAGCACCTCATCAGTCTCCCTCATCGCCTCCTTGAATACTGGAGGTATCTCCATTTTGTCGAGAAGAACCTCTGCAATGTCTCTGGCGGCATCTGCTATCAACTCGGAGCAGTAAGCTATTTCTGTAATTGCCATGAGGGGCATGAGCTGCTCGTCGTTGAAGTGCCGGCTGCATTTAAGCACGTTCCTCTCAATCTCGAACTTCTTGTTGTCAATAATCTCCTCAAGGTAGACAACTTCCAGAGCTATTTCGTCGTTTCCGTATATCAGGGAGGAGTAGGCAAGGTCAACTGAAAGCTCTGAGAGGTTTTTCATCTCGATGAGCAGGTCAACTGCTCTGTCAAGCTCCTCTATCTTTATGTCAGGAGGTTCTGGAGGTGGGGGTATCTGCCTGCCAGCTACAACCTCATAAAATCTCGGTAGAGCTGTTGGGTCTCCCTTTGCGAACAGCAGATCTCCCTTGTATATCGTGGTGTCCCGATCAGGATTGAAAATCCAGCTAAAACCGCGCTTGATGGCGATAACTCTCATTCCAGTTCTTGTATGCAATCTTGTCTCTCCAAGAGTTTTTCCTGATATTTCGGAGTTTTCCGGAACCTCGAGTTTCACAACGGTTTCTTCTGAATGATAGAGCATCAGCTTTACCATTTCATCTGAGAGCCTGATGTTTCTGAGAACGAGAGACGAGATATCGGCAGCAGCGCTGCTTATCTTCTGTCCTGCATTGGCAATCTGCAAAATTGATGAAACTTTCTCTGCCTCCTCTACTCTTCTTGCAGCGAGGATTGAAACGACTCTAATCTGCTTCAGCAAATCAAGAACTCTTCCCTCAAGTTCGAGGACTTCTTCAGCAATATCCTCATTGTTGTAAAGAATCGCTGAATACGCAAGATCAACCATCAGCTCGGTTGTATCTTTAATTTCAACGAGCAAATCCTTTACTGTACGGGGCATTTCAAATCTCTTTATTTCTCATCATATATTAATCTTTTTCAACCACTTCGAGCTCCACTTCCTCTCCCTTTTTGTTGTAGCACTTCCAGCTGTCCTCATCGTAAGGGTAGCAGACGATGATGTGATACTTCCCGAAGCGCGTAAATAGTGCCAAGTCCTCCTCTGAAGGTCTGCAGCTTGGTGAGGGATGGCTGTGAACCGTCCCGAAAACCTTCATGCCGATCGGCAGCATGTCGAGGTGAATGACTGCTGAGACGGAGCCTGAAACGAATGGAAGAAAGATGAGCTCGTCCATCACATCCTTGCTCCCGCTGAGAAGTGCTATAAACTCATCAGGGTGAGCACTTTTCGCAGCTTCCAGTATCGTCTTGAGCAATTCTTTTGATATCTTCATAGGAAGTCCCTCGGATCTGCAATGTAACCTTTTACAGCAGTTGCAGCAGCGGTTGCGGGAGAGGAGAGGTAGATTTCCGCGTTTGGATTTCCCATCCTGCCTTTAAAGTTTCTGTTCTGTGTTGATAAGCAAACTTCACCATCAGCAAGCACGCCCTGATGAATTCCCACACATGGCCCACAACCGGGGTTGAGAACCATTCCACCAGCTTCAACAAAGGTCCTTATCAGCCCTCTATCGAGAGCCTGCAGATAAACTCTCCTGCTTGCGGGAACGACGATCAGCCTTACTCCTTCCTTTACCTTCCGTCCTTTCAGTATTTTTGCGGCAATCTCCAGATCCGACAGTCTGCCGTTGGTGCATGTGCCGATGTAAACCTGGTTAACCTCAGTACCTTCAACCTCTTCCACTTCAGCAACATTGTCAACGTTGTGAGGCTTGGATACCATTGGTGCGAGAGATGAAACGTCCATATAGATTTCCTCCTCATATTCCGCATCCTCATCAGCCTTGACCTCTCTGAAATCACTCTCTCTACCAAGCTCGGCGAGGAATTTTCTCGTGTTCTCGTCGCTCTCGAAAATCCCGGCTTTCCCCCCGCACTCGACAGCCATGTTGGAAATTGTAAGCCTCTCCTCCACGCTCATTCTGCCAGCACACTCACCGTGAAACTCCAATGCTTTGTAGGTTGCCCCATCAACGCCGAGATCACCTATTAGCTTCAGGACGATGTCCTTTGCAAAAACCCCTTTTGGCAGAGAGCCATCAAGCTCAACCCTGAAGCTTTCGGGAACCCTGAACCAGTTCTTGCCAAGGGCTATGGCAACTGCAACATCTGTTGAGCCCATTCCTGTTGAAAAAGCTCCGATGCCACCGTAGGTGCACGTGTGGCTGTCAGCCCCTACAGCCAGGTCTCCGGGCTTGACGTAGCGCTCAACCATTATCTGATGAATTATTCCCTCCCCCGGGGGGTTAAAATCAGCACCAATCCTTTTGGCGAATTCGTATATGAACTTCTGGTCGTTGCTAAGCTCTTTTCTTGGTGAGGGGGCGGCGTGGTCAACGAAGAAATGCGTTCTCTCTGCAGCTTTAATTTCAACTCCAAGCTCCATCAACTGCCTTATGGCCAGAGGGGCAGTGCCATCTTGCAAGGCTATCTGGTCAATTTCTGCGACAACAATGTCCCCGGCATAAGCATCACTCTTTGATTTTTCGCTGAGTATTTTTTCGGCTATTGTTTTGCCCATACTGGAAGTTAATTCGGTGCTTTTTAAGTTAACTGTAAAGCAAACTTTATAGAGTTTCAGGAGAATATTTGCTCATGAGACACCCAAGAGTGGCTGGAAGTTTTTACCCTGCGAATCCCGAATCACTGCTCGCCATGCTTAGGGAGTACACCCATCCCTCCAAGGATGATAGCGTTGTAGCATGCGTCTCTCCACACGCCGGTTACGTTTACTCCGGAAGAACAGCAGGTAGGGTTCACTCTCTGCTTCCAGATGCAGAGACTTTCGTTATAGTGGGACCAAACCACACTGGCTACGGATTACCTGTTGCAGTCTCAACTGACACATGGCTCACACCCCTTGGTGAGGTTGAGATCGATACAGAATTCGTTGATGCAATGCCGAAAACAATAGTTGCAACGGATGAGATTGCACACAGATACGAGCACTCCCTCGAAGTTCAGGTTCCGTTTCTTCAATACTTGCACGATGACTTCAAAATTGTCCCGATATGTCTCGGAATGCAGGATAAGGAGACTGCAAGGGAAGTGGCGGAAGAGATTCTCGTAGCCGAGGAGGATACCGGAAGAAGGGTTGTGGTTATTGCCTCATCAGACATGCACCACTACCTGCCCGATGAAGAGTGCAGAAGACTTGACAGCATAGTCATCGATGCTATTCTCTCAATGGACGTGAAAAAATACTACGAAACGATTTACAAGCTGCAGGCAAGTGTATGCGGTTACGGCTGCATAGCTGTTGCGATGAATTACTCAAAGGCAAAAGGGGCAAGAGCGGAGCTTGTTGACTACTCGACGAGTGGGGATGTTGGAGACAGAAGTCAGGTTGTTGGGTACGCGGGAATAGTTTTTAGGGTTTGATTTAGTCTTGTTACTACATCGAAGTGCACAAATTTTTCGAATTGAGAAACGGGGACTCGTGCTCTCTCCAAAGAGATGCTATTATGCGTTAAAAGAGTAGGCAGTTCTGTGGCGACAGAAGAGAATGTGAAGAATGCTTACGGCCGAAGTAGCGAGAGTTTTTGAGTCTACATCCTTTTCAGAATTCGTACATGCAAAGAACCCACCCTGAAAGTCCTTGGAGATGTTAACGACATCATGAAGAATCTTGAAAGGCCTACAATGGAGAGACATACGAGATTGAGGAGATGTATCCCCAGTTCTAAGGAAGCGGAGGAGATTTCGAGGGCAGAATCTAATCTGTCCTGTTTGCGTTACCCAATGAGAGATCGACAGATGTCCGCTGTGCAAAACTCCAATTAATATTTTTTGCCACTTAACTGCATGAAGAACCTGTGTTTTGAAGACTTTGAAGTTGGTATGAAGGTGGGGAGTGCTGCGAGGACTATAACTGAAGCTGATATCGTGATGTTTGCCGCATTGACTGGAAGACTGGAATCCCATCCACACGGATGCAGAATTTGCCAAAAAGACGATTTTTGGACAGAGGATTGCACACGGCCATCTAACTTTGTCAGTGATTGCGGGACTTCTCGTGAGACTGGGTCTGATAGAGAGAACGATAGTTGCATTCTACAGAATCGACAAGCTACGCTTTACCAAACCCGTTTTCATTGGAGACACGATAAAGGCAGTTCTCGAAGTTGTCGGAAAGGATGAGAAAGAGGGTAAGCCTTACGGAGTGGTTGTGTACGACATTAAGGGCGTAAATCAGAGAGGTGAAACTGTTATTACGTATACCTCAAGGGTCGCAGTGCTCAAAAAACACCCTCAAGCCTGAGCAGCTTCTTCTTCAGGCTTCTTCCGTCAATTTTTTGGCTTAAGTCATGTGTTACGGTATAGCCTCCAGTACAATTTTTCCCCACAACTCTATGGCATGGGATGATGATAGGCAAAGGGTTTCTTTTGAGTGCCTGTCCTACGGCTCTGGGTGAGGTTTTGAGAGTTCTGGCAATTTCCGAATAAGTCCTTACTTCACCATAAGGAATTTTGCTGACTTCTTCAAGCACCCGTTTAGTGAACTTGCTGACCTCAAGCCTGTAAGGAATCCTGACCTCAACCTTTTCTCCCGAAAAATACCTGAGGAGCTGCCTTGAATACTCACAGTCGGAGAAAGGAAAAGACGGTGTGGTTGAAAAATAGGACTTAACAGCCTCTCCTTCCTCAAAAACGACGTTGAAGTAAAGCTCCCTCCACCTGACAGAAAACATCAGAAGTCCCTACCGGATATGTCCCTCAACCTCTCTATTCCCTTTATTTCCTTTATTATTTCCGCCACTGATTTAGGAACGTACTTTTCCCAATCTTCTCCTTCAAGCATTTTTCTCCTGATTTCGGTACCTTGATACTCGTTCCGGTTGTAAATTTTAGTGTGCATAACATTGAAGCCAGCCTCCTTGAAAAGTCGGTAAACGAGTGGGTTGTTTGTGTAAACAACATCGAATGGTGGAACCATCGAGCAGACATGTGCAACCCAAAGGCTGTTCCTGTAGATGTCTTCTAAGGGAATGATGTAAACCTTCTTATCAATCTCCAATTCTCTCTTTATCTCATCAACAGCCCTGTCTATCATCAGAACTCTCTCTCCCGCAGTGAATGGGTTCTCGAGTGAATGGCTCTCCTGTGCACTGCCTATTCCTATTATGAGCTCATCAACTTTCTTGAGAACATTTTTGATTACTTCATGATGTCCAAGATGGTACGGCTGAAACCTTCCTACGAAGAACGCCCTCATCTTGGTCTCCGTACAACCCTCTTTATGTCATCCTTCAGTTTTCTCCCAGTCTTTCTCTCCCACTCCTCAATGGGAATCCCGTACTTCTCGTGGATAGCATCTCTGTATCTTTCCGGAATTACATTGAACGTGCAGAAGGGAATGATTCTACCGTCGGGGCTGCCATAGTGTATTTCACATCTTTCAACTCTCGCAATATCGTAGTTGTATAAATCCTGGAAGTGCATCATTCCAATGAAAAGGGATTTCATGTGAAACTTTCCAAGAGTGGAGTAATCATGCTTGACCAGAATGTCGTACAGAATTCTGGCGATGTTGAAACCCTTGGGTGCTTTTGATGAATCAATGAACTTTCTGAGGTCGAGGATATCCTTAATCGCCCTTATGGTTTTCATCCTGCTTCTTGCAATCTCTTCAGCTTTCTCGTTTAGAAACTCAAAAAGCCCCTCAACATCAACGAACCTCGTTATCGGGATAAGTTTACCGTCCTCTTTGAAGACGTAGGTCGCCATACCACAGGCAAAGTGAGTTGTTAGCTCATATTTAGGATGGCCTGTTAAAGCCTCCACGAACCTTGAAATTGGTACAACACTCGGAACGGGGTAGAAGTCGTCCCTGCTGATCTCCCCTCCAGTCTGCTCCTCTATAGCCTTTATGCAGTCGGGAATTGTGATGCGGAACTTCTCTCTCTCCTTTTTTGGCATACTGCCTACTAAGCTTACTGGCTGGAAATTCACACCTCTGACAATATCGATGTTGTCTGCAGCGAAACGAATTATATCCCCAAGCTGGTGGTCGTTGACACTCTTTATGACAGTCGGAACCAAAACTGTACCGAGCTGAGCCCTTCTACAGTTTTCAAGAATCTTTGGAATTTCGTGGTGGTTCTTCGGGTTTGTTTTTTCATCAACACCGTCGAAAGAGAGGTACACGGTGTTAACACCTGCAACTCTAACTTTCAGAGCGAAATCCCTGTCCTCAGCAAGCCTTATCCCGTTCGTGTTCAGCTGGATGTGGTCGTAACCTTCCTCCTTTATCATCCTGACTATCTCCACCAGATCATCTCTCAGCGTAGGTTCTCCACCAGTAAGCTGGACAGCATTGCAGCCAATGGGCTTCAGATTCTTCGCTGTTCTCACCATTTTCCTT
>JAPDIT010000041.1 GCA_029259455.1 Archaeoglobi archaeon | reverse complement strand
AGAACTCTCGATGAGGAGTGGGAAAAAGTTGATAAGCTTGCGGATAAACTCATCGAAGCTTTCACCTTTTTAGAGAGACTTGAAGTAAGCGAGGTGGCCTTAGATAAAGAGTTTCCAAGAGTTGGTGATCTAGAAGTTGATAGCAAAAAATAACAAACTAGAAAAATTAAACCTTCAAAGCCAATTCCGCAGCCTCCCTTGTTGCATCCAGAGCCTTTCTCGGCTTCACGCAGTCTCCTATCTTGTAAAGCTCCTTCACCTTGCCATTGAGCTCGTCGTAAAGCCCGTTGTTCGGCTTTGTTCCCACCGCAATAATAGCAGTGTCGCAGCCAAGCTCCGTCCTCTCGCCATTCTGCTCCACTACAACTGCATTCGGCTTTATCTCCACAGCCTTCGTGTTGGTGAGAATCTCCACGCCCTTCTCCCTTAGGTACAGCAGAACAGTCCACCTTGTGGAAACTCCAATGTCCTGCCCTATCTTGGGGAGCATCTCGACAATCGTGACCTTCTTACCCTCATTGGCAAGCTCTGCCGCAACATCACAGCCAACTCCTCCGCCACCAATAACGACCACTTTGTCTCCAACCTCAGCCTTGCCTGCGAGAACGTCAAAGGCCGTCACGGCATTCTCAACACCGGGAATGTTCGGTATCAGCGGAGAAGCTCCAACCGCTATGATTGCAACATCAGGCTCCTCTGCCAGAACTTTTGCAGCATCAGCTTCAGTGTTATACCTGATGTCAACACCGAGCTTCGGCAGTACGTTCATGAAGTACTTGCCGACTTCAGCAAATTCATAAGCCAGAGGTGATTTCGCAGCCAAGTTGAGCTGTCCTCCAAGCTTGTCGGTCTTCTCAAACAGCACAACTTTATGCCCCTTTCTCGCCAGAAACTCTGCCGCCATGCATCCCCCCGGCCCTCCTCCAACAATCACCACCTTCTTCGGAGTGTTGGTCTTCAGGTTATCGAATTCAGCCTCTCTACCCACCATTGGATTAACCAAGCACGTTACAGGCTGCCCCTGCATAACCATATCCATACATCCCTGGTTGCAGGCAACGCAGTACCTTATCTCGTCGAATCTGCCTTCTTTGGCCTTCTTCGGAAGTTCGGGATCGGCAATCAAAGCTCTTAGCATTGCAACCATGTCGGCCTTGCCCTCCTGCAGAATCTTCTCAGCAACAAGCGGATCGTTAATGCGGTGCGAAGCTATAACTGGAACGCTCACCGCACTCTTTATCTCGGCAGCAAGATAAGCAAACCCTCCTCTCGGAACGAGCATTGTTGTCAAAGGTCTTCTCGACTCGTGCCATCCAGCCATGACGTTTATCGCCACCACTCCAGCATCTTCCAGAATCTTGGCTATCTGCTTAATCTCCTTAACAGTGTTACCTCCCTCAATGAATTCATCTCCGGGAATTCTTATCATGATTGGATAGTTACCGCACTTCTCCTTGATTTTCTCTATAATCTCAACGGCAAACCTCGCTCTGTTCTCCAAACTACCTCCGTACTCATCCGTTCTCTTGTTCGTCGCAGGACTGAAGAACTGCGATATGAGGTAGCCTGCAGATCCTATAAGCTCCACAGCATCGAAGCCTGCCTTCTTTGCCCTTACGGCAGCATCGGCAAACTCCTCCTCTATCTGAAGGATTTCCTCCTTCGTCAGCTCCTTAGGTCTGCATTTGGAGAATATTGGCGGGGGGATGGGCGAGGGTGCTACGGGAGTGCGTGAAGGGTCGAGGGAAATCTCATACCTGCCGGGATGCCAAAGCTGCAAAGCACACTTCACGTCGTACTTGTGGAATACATCAGCTATTTTTTTGAGGTCTGGAATGTACTCGTCTGAATGAGCTGCTATCCCGCCAAAGAAGTGCCCCTCAATTTTTGCTACTCCAACAACTGCAAAGCCTATTCCCCCCTTCGCCCTCTCTTCGTAGAACCTCAACAGCCTTTCAGTAGGTCTTCCATCTGGAGTGTGATAGTTAAGCTCGGCAGCGGGCATCACTATGCGGTTCTTGACCTTCATTCCTCCGAATTCAATGGGTTCGAAAAGTTTCATGTTCGAGTAATTGCCGAGTACACTATAAACCTTTCGAATCGATGTAGAATTTCACGCATATTTTCCATCCGGTAGGAGCTGAAAGGCCTCTAAGTAAACTGAAAGTCCAAAAACTTTTTATTACTGGATGCGCCACCGAGACGAGTTCAGACCGCAAAACTTAACTACGTTTGAAAAAGAGTTTATAGTGGCTCCGCCTCTCACGCCCAGGTGAGAAGCATGATCCCGGGTCGGTTGGCGGAGCTACACTAGCACGCATTTTTCCGCATTTCCTCCAGCGAGCTTCACTATGTACTCCGAAGCTTTCGAGCAAGCATTCATTATGGTTTCAGCATCCACACCAGCTACACCGCATGCCACTACAAGAACATTCCTTGTTTTTTCAGTTATCATTGTCAGTCTTGAGTCTCTGTAAGGAAAGACGTGCAGAACTTTTTCATCATCCGCAAGAACTATCTGATTTCCCTTCAGCCTCTCCTCATCTCCCCCAATAGGCACGAATTGCTCACCCTCTTTTGCATACCTCAGCCTCAGCTTACCTTTCACTCTGTCCAGATCGTACAGTCCAATCGGAACGAGGGTTTCCATACTCGCCACATTCCCTGCATCAACAACGTTGTTTATGGATGGAACTTTGCCCCTCAGAGCTCTCCTCACCAGAGCCTCCCCGCTGGGCCTTTGCTTCGTCGGGTCTATCCCGATTTTCCAGTAAAAGTCTCTGTAAGCCCTCACTATAGGATGCACCTTCAGGTCATCGAGGCTAAATTTTTCTCTCAGCTTACTGGCAACCTCAGCCAACAAACCTGAGCCATCTCTGGAAACGCTAACGTTCCCGACAACATTTACACCAAGCAACACCTTCTCAGTCACTTCGATGGAGATCATACCGCATGACATTCCTTAAGATGAAATTTTTTTGGATAGGCTGGAGATAATATAGAAAACTTTAAAAAATCATCATCAATCAATCTGTATATGAAATGGGGTTCGGCCTTCAAACTGGCGATTAAGACATTCCTGTTTGGGTTGCTTTGGTTCATAACCGGAGTTCTGCTGATTGTTGGTGGTGTGTTTCTATTCTTCAGCGGTATCAGAATGCTCGCATTCCTTTTAGGCTCTGTGGGAGTCTTCTTCATGTTCTTTGGCTTATTAGCATCTATATTCAAGGTAGGTAGTGGTGCTTTCCTGGAAAAACACGAAGCTTCACCACAACCAGTGGAGGTAACGTATGAGAATGAGGGCTTCGCGATGATTCTCGGACAGCTTATTGACCAGGCCATCACCAAGAATCCATCAAAGAGTAACCTTGCAAGAAGTCTCAAGGGCAATATTGTTGTTGAAGTCACCGACATGGACACTGCTGCAACTGTTGAGTTTAACAATGGCAAGATAACCATCTACAACGGAATGCCAACAAAGGGTAAGTACTCACTTATCTCATCCGATTTTGAGACCATAAACTCTCTGGCATCAGGAGAGGTGGGGCTGCTGAAAACGCTCAAACTAATAGTCACAAGAAAGCTAAAAATAAAGGGCATAAGGATGGCAAGAAAGTTCCAGAGTTTGCTAACCTAAAATCTTTTTCATCGCTCTCACCCCTAACTCGTAAAGCTCCCTTGCCCTTTCCTCAGTTTTAGCCTCAGCGTAAACTCTCGCAATGGGTTCGGTTCCAGAGGGGCGAATCAGCACCCACCCGTCTTCGAAGTCTATTCTCGCCCCGTCAATGTGGTTCGCTTCCGGAAATTCCTCCTTCAGACCTTCAAGCAACTTCTTTTTCTCTCTGCACTCCACCTTGCCCTTCACAATGTGGTATCTCGGAATCTCTGCAGCAAGCTCGCTCAACCTTTTTCCGGTCTCGTCCAGAAGCTCGAGAACCTTTGCCACGCTCATTCCCCCATCTCTCGCCACTAGGTGCTCCGGAAAAATCAGCCCGCCATTCCCCTCTCCACCGAAAACGGCATCTCTCTCTATCATCACCTTCGCCACAACCGGAGAACCTACGGCTGTGTAAACGATTTCTCCTCCTGCCATCTTAACCGCCTCCTCCACACACTTTGATGATGACACTGGCGTTACAACAATTCCTCCACCGTTCTTCTCAACGTAGTGCTTTGCCATAAGGGCCAGCATAACATCCTCATTTACGAACTTCCCCTTTTCGTCAACAAAAACCGCCCTGTCAGCATCCCCATCATGCGCAACGCCAAAGTCCGCTTTGAAGTCAACAACAGCCTTCTTCAGCAGATCCAATGAGGCCTCAACTGGTTCAGGATTTCTGGCAGGAAACCTGCCGTCGGGGTTGCAGTTTATCCCGTAAACGTCACAGCCAAGCTCCCTCAAAATTTCCGGTGTTGTGAAGCAACCAGCTCCATTTCCACAATCAACCGCAACTGTGTAAGTTTTGTCAACTTCGACAGAATTAACAATGGCTTCAATGTATCTCCTCAACCCTGAACTGTCGTGGTAAAGCTGACCGACCTCATTCCATGCTGCAATCCTGAACTTCTTGCTCATGTAAACCCTCTCGCTCTCCTCGTCCATCTCTCTGTAGAACTCAACACCATTCTCCTGAACAAACTTTATTCCGTTGTACTCTCTCGGATTGTGGCTCGCCGTCACTATAACTCCAGCAGAGCAATCAGTCTCCTTCACAAAAAACTGAAGAGCCGGTGTGGGAGCGATGCCTATGTCAACAACATCACTACCCGTTGACATGATCCCGGAAGAGATTGCAGACTTTAGCATTGAGCTTGATATTCTAGTATCGCACGCAACGGCAATTTTACCTTGCCTCAGCGTTCCAATTGTCCTGCCAAGATTGAGAGCCATTTCTGCTGTGAGTTCGGAATTTGCAATTCCTCTGACACCATTCGTCCCAAAAAGCTCTCCTGCTCCTCCTGCTCTCATGGCAGCAATTCAGAATGAATGTTCAAAAAGTTTTTTACTCAATCGACTTAAAACATCTGATGATTAGAAAGATTTGTTGTTAGTCGGCCTGTCTTTACGCCCCCTATGATTTCCATCATTATCTCCCTGTTTCTGATTTCCGCCTCTAATCTCAAGTTTGGCTCTACTGATTACTCGGACAGCTTCCCACCCTAGGATAAGATATATCACAGGTATGAGCTTTACTACAAGGATTTCGGCTTGGCTCCGGAAAATGTCTATATTTTCGTGAAAGCTGACGACGTTCTGACAAGAGATGTATTCGAATACATGCTGACTCTTCAAAACGCCCTCAATCAAATAGACGGCATTGTTTCTACAACCTCCCCCGCTCATTCGTTGAGAGGATTTACGGCAGTATTCCCGACAGCGAGTATTTACTTGAGGCAATTGCAGAAAAATTTCCAAGCCTGCTTCCAGATAAAAGCCTAGCTTTGATTTCTGTCCAGCTTGAAAGGATGGATGGCGACAAGCTGATGAGCGTCGCAGAGAACATAGAGAGACTCATTTCCTACGTACATCGACCTCTAGGAGTTGCAGTTGAGGTTACGGGTGGAGCAGTTTTAATGCATCAGATTACGGAGGCGGTGATTGAGGACGTTTACAGGACGTTTTCCATAGCTTCTGTAGTCACGGTCCTAGTCCTTGTAGTGGTTTTCAGCGGTGTTGTGAGGAGAAAATTGACAGCTTTGTTTCCCTTGGTAATTTCCATGTATCCGTCACAATTATGGTGGGTTCAATGCCGCTTCTCGGCCTTATGATGACAGAATACGTCTCCGCAACTACCGCTCCTTTGTCAGGGCGGTGATACCCCTCATCAGCATCTCTGGTGCTGTGGCTGCGATGAACGTCTGCATGATTGTGATGGGCATTAAGCAAACCACGATTTCCCGTAGCACTCAAC
The DNA here is from genome assembly GCA_029259455.1 of Archaeoglobi archaeon. Taxonomy (GTDB): domain Archaea; phylum Halobacteriota; class Archaeoglobi; order Archaeoglobales; family Archaeoglobaceae; genus Archaeoglobus. Next base: position 7,380 of record JAPDIT010000041.1, on the reverse strand, counting down.
TCAATAGTCCTCGGTATGGGAATAGACTACTCAATCCACATCACGGAGAGGTACTTCGAGGAAAGGAAAAAAATTCGGCGTTATAGAGTCTGTCAGGAAAACAATCGAAAAAACCGGAAAGGCTGTTCTGACCTCCGCACTAACCACTGCAGGTGGGTTTGGGGCTCTTTGCTTCTCTTCATTCCCTGTCCTCAGCAATTTCGGAATTCTCGCGTTCATCGCAGTCATTTTCAGCCTTTTGGCTGCGGTTTCGGTTGTCCCGGCGTTTTTAATTCTTCACAAGACTACTTCAGTGCAACCCGGAAGATTATCTGACTTGCTGTCCTGAGCTTCCTTCTGATTTCTGGCAGCTCGTACATGTAAAGCGTGAGGACGCCGTTGAGAATTCTGTCAAAGCCGAAGGCTTTTTTTATAAATTCTGCATGAAGCTTATCCCGGACTAAAATGACTCTTTCACCGCCAATATCATTCATTTCGAGGATTATGGGTATGCGGAACCTTGGCCAGTCGAGTTCGTCAACATGTTTTGCTATGAATTCAAGCTCCCTCTTCTCTATGTAGTACTCGTTGCCATCCCTCGCCTTAATTGTCGGGTCTCTCTCTTCCAGCATCTCGGCCAAGGTTCTCGTCTTTTGAGGCATATGTCTGTTCACAGCCTCAATCATCCTTGCAAGTGTTTTCTCATCCATTCACAAAACCTCCAGTTCTATCCATCCTCCCCCTCTCTCAATTCCGAGCATTTCAGCGGCACTGCCTTCTCTCACGCTAAGCTCAAGGGTTCCGAAACTCCCTATCAGGGAGAGAGACTCACCTTTACTCACATCCGAGTAAGTCTTCACCAAGGGAAATTCAATGCCATTGCAGTAAAACCCTTTCCCTCTTACTTCCCTCAGATTTGTGATAATGTTTCCGAATCTGTCAACGTAAACAACTCTACATTTTACCTTGCTATCGCAAACCGAGTAATCAAATAGTTCGAGCTTTTTCAGCTCTCTGCTGTCAAATTCCTCGAAGTAGGTGTAGTCTCCATTCACAACCATTGCTGCTGCAGGAGCAAAAATATCCCTTCCGTGGAAGGTTGTGGAAAGCTCCCCGACCAGCTCGGATATCTCTTCCTTGATTGAGTAAACTGCTTTAATTCCGTCTTCAACCGCTGAAGGGTAAAGGATTCCGTTGTCAGGGCCGACGAAAAAGTAGTTCTTACTCTCTACCACAACAGCTCTCCTTTCCGTCCCCACCTCCGGATCAACAACCGCCATGTGCACGGCATCCCTGAAGTACCTGTAGGAGTGGTAGAGGAGGAAAGCACCCTGAAAGACGTTCTGGGGTTCAATGCTGTGGGTTATGTCGACAATCCTCGCCTCAGGAGAGAGGCTGAGAATGACTCCCTTCATCACTCCCGGATAGAAGTCCCCGAAGTCCGTCAGCAGTGTTACGACCTTCATGTCCCGAACATCATCCTTATTCCATCCCTCAGTCCCGGTGCAAGGCCGAGGACAACCAGAACGAATTTTATGTAGTTCTTGAGGTTTTTATCTTCTTCGGAGGTGTCCAGAAGATAGATAATGGCGTAGAACACGAAAAACTTTACCAAAGGTAATGAAGCTGGACCGAACTTTCTAATAAGGTATCCGGGGAGGACGTGAAGTTCCCAGTATCCTAAATATGAGATGCCAAAAAAAGTCTCGAATCCGTCAAGCATGTGGGAGAACATGACCAGCATGCTGAGGTTGTTTTTCATCGGTTTGAGCGAGCTTGCGTAAAAGAGTGTTGTGATGGCCGCTGCAAGACCAACACCGGCCGGAATGACCCAAGCGTTAACAACAGGAAGGTTCGTGAAAAGAAGAACAAGAACTCCCGCAGCCAGAATGATTCCAACGGCTGAATAGAGTTTGTAATACTTCTCCCCATAAAACTTAAGAGATACCAGAAGAGTTGGAAAGGCTATCAAGAAGATAAGGATGTAGATGAAAGGCGTCATGAAGATGTAGGAAACGGGCGGGCTGAGAAATCCCGCATCCTCCACAACCCTTACAGATGACCCGAGAAGAACATACGGAATGTTCGCATAAACGAACTTTTCGTCAAACTCAAGCCTCTTGCCAAGAAATTTGTAAAGGGCGTAAACGGCAACAATAAGAATTGCAGCCCACGTGAGCGTGTTCACGACGTTGTAACCCTCTTTGTAAACAATCGAGTCGATGTAGTATTCCTTTATAAACCCCCAGACATCCATGGAGCTAATTTGCCATCAGTTAAATAACCTTACCATACGAACTTATACGTATCGATACTGCAAGAGTTATACTAACCAAAATGCTTATAAAACCATTCCCGGCAGAGGCAAAAGGAGGTGATAGCATCATAGAGGTCGCAAGAGATGAGGAGAGGGGGAATTACCTTTACTTCAGCACCGATAAGTGCGTCGGATGTGGAATGTGCGAGTCGGTCTGCCCCAAGTCAGCGATTAGCGTAATTAGGAATGGCAAAGGATTCGAAGTGGAAATAAGCGAGGACTGTGCCGTCTGCGGAACTTGCAGCGACTTCTGCCAGTTTGGGGCCTTGAAGTTCTACAGAAATGGTAAAGAAGGTGGAATTTATACTGAAATTTTGAAAGAAGAGTTGGGATTTAAGAAAGTGGATGTAAATCCTCACGACTGTATTTTATGCTCACTCTGTATGAAAACATGTCCGAGAGATGCGATTAAGGTTGTGAGGAGAGTCGACCTTAAGAAGTTGAGGAGAGGAGAGATAAGCATAGGAGAAGGATGTATTGAATGCAGGCTCTGTGTTGAGAACTGTCCGACTAAAGCGGTTAAGATTTATCACGGAAAACCCGTTATCGACGAGAGCAAGTGTATTTACTGTGAAATCTGTTCGAAGATCTGCCCGATGGATGTCATTATAGTTCGCTGCGACTCGTGCAGGATATTCGAACAGGCAAAAGATGCTGTAATCGGAACGGTTATCGTTGATGAGGGCTCCTGCTCCACGTGCGGAATGTGCAGCGAAGTCTGTCCTACGGGAGCGATAAAGGTTGAGAAGATATTTGAGGGAGAGCAGAAGTGGAGCAGGGAGAAGTGCCTTGAGGATTGCACTGTCTGCAGAGACATCTGTCCAAACAGCGCCATTTCCTATGTCTACGATCCGGAAAAGAGGGTTGTTTTCAGCGACAGATGCAACTTCTGCGGCACATGCGAGAGGTACTGTCCGGGCGAGGCAATAAAGATAAACAGAAAGCTGAGAGAAGAAATAGAGGTTGAGTTCAGGAGGGTTGAGAGGGGTAAAAAGAAGGAAATCATAGTTGGAGAGGTTTGTATCGGCTGCGGAATTTGCGAGTCAGTGTGCCCTGTGAGCTACAACGGCAACACGATAGAGATTGTCAACGGAAAGGCTGTTGGGAGGGTGAGCGAAGACTGCACCGCCTGTGGTCTTTGCGTGGTGAACTGTCCAGTTGAAGCTATTGAGGTAAAGGAGCTTAAGGAAGAGGTGTAACGAAAAGCAAATATATTTGCATTTTTTCTTTCTTCCATGGCAAGAAAGGCTGTCGTTGACAGAAGAAAGTGCGCTTACTGCGGGGCATGTGTTGCTGTCTGTCCCGCAGATGCCAATGAACTCGTCGAAACTTTTCTCGAAATTTACGATGATAAGTGTACTGGCTGCAGTATCTGCGTGAAAATGTGTCCAATGGGAGCACTGGCAATTGTGGAGGTGGAGTGATGTACGATGTCGTGGTTGTGGGAGCGGGGCCAGCGGGGAGCATGGCAGCGAAAACTGCTGCAGAGCAGGGATTGAACGTTCTTCTGGTAGAAAAGAGACAGGAAATCGGTACACCTGTGAGATGCGCTGAGGGAATAAGCAGGGAGAGCATCGAGAAGTTCTTCGAAGTTGATAAGAAGTGGATAGCTGCTGAGGTGATAGGGGCGAAAATCTACGCTCCCGACAAAACGGAAATCGTGATGTCAGAAGAGATGGCAGGAAATGAGGTTGGTTACGTCCTTGAGAGGAAAATCTTTGACCGCCATGTTGCGAGGCTTGCAGCTAGGGCTGGAGCGGAGGTTTACGTTAAAACTGCGATGGTTGACTTCGAGAGGAGAGATGGGAAAGTAAAGCTGAAGTTGAGGAGGCTCGGAGAGGAGTGGGAGGTTGAGACGAAAATTTTAATCGGTGCTGATGGTGTCGAGAGCAAGATTGGCAGAAAAGCTGGAATCATAAGAACCCTCAAGCTGAATGAGGTTGAAAGCTGTGCTCAATACCTGATGACGGGGCTGGATATTGACGAAAACTATACTTACTTCTACCTCGGCAGAGAGACCGCTCCGGGGGGTTATGCATGGATATTTCCGAAAGGGAATGGTTCTGCTAACGTTGGAATCGGTGTTTTGCCGAGGATGGCTGAAAAAACAGCTAAAGAATACCTTGATGCTTTCATAGAGAAAGAGGGGATTGAGGGTAAAATCATCGAGTTTGTTGCGGGAGCTGTGCCAGTTTACGGGGAAATTGAGACTGCTGTGGCAGACAACATAATGCTTGCAGGAGATGCCGCCTATCACGCAGACCCGATAACCGGAGGTGGAATAGCCAACGCACTGTCTGCCGGTTACTATGCGGGAAAGGTTGCTGCCGAGGCTGTGCAGAAAAACGACTTCTCAGCGAGCTTCCTGAGAAGGTACGATGAGCTGTGGAAGAATGATTTTGGAAAGAGGCTCAGGCGGAACAAAAAGCTTCAGCTGAAGTTCATCGACATGGATGATGCAGTCCTCAACAAGCTTGCCGGAGCGATTGCAGGCAAAAATTTGAGAGAAATGAGCGTTGCTGCCATAGTCAAGGAGCTTTTGAAGGCACATCCGAAGCTTCTCTGGGATCTCAAAGATCTGTTTTAACTTAAGCCTTTTTAATCGCGACTCTCTTCACACCTTTTCTTGCCACAACAACTCCAGATGAGTATCTGCCCTGCACCGGTATGGTTGAGGAGTCGATCCTTATGCAGTATCCGTCCTCACTCATGATGAGTACCTCTTCTCCGTTGCATGCTGCTATGAACGCCAGCTTGCCAGTCTTTTCGGAAATTCTGTAGCCTATCATACCCATTGAGCCCCTTCCAATGAACCTGAACTCATCAGCTCTGCATCTTTTTCCGTAGCCTTTTTCTGTCAGCATAAGCAAATGCTCTCCTTCAGAAGCGCTCATCCAAGCTACCCTGTCGCCCTCTCTGAGCTTAATAGCTATAACACCTTTTGCATTTCTGCCGTATGCAGGCACATCTGACTCCCTCAGCCTCACAACGTTTCCGTTAGCTGTTGCGATGAATATGCTGTCCCCTTCAAGAACTTCAACCTGCTGAATCTCTCCCGCAGACGCTCTAATTCCCGCCCTCTTCGCATTCTCGAACTCGATCAGCGGTACCTTCTTTATGTAGCCATCCGGGGAGAGAATAACCACCGTTTTCTCGTCGAAATTCCTGACACCCAGAGCAGAGACAACCTTCTCACCGTTTTCGAGCTTTACCAGCCTTTTTATGGTTGTCCCCCTTGCCGTTCTGTCCATTTTCGGAATCTCGTATGCGTTAATCCAGAATACTCTACCGGTGTTGGTGAAAATCAGCAACTTGTCTGTGGAGTTGCATACTCTGAAAACCGCTATTTCGTCACCCTCTGGAGTGCTCGCTCCTATGACTCCAACACCACCTCTCGACTGCACTCTAAACTCGTCCAAAGACATGCGCTTCGCATATCCTTCGGCAGTGATCAGAACTGCATTTTCCTCTTCATCTATGAGGTCGGATGCTGATATCTCCTCCGCAACGCCAGTAATTTCAGTTCTCCTTCCGTCGCCGTACTTTTCCCTTATCTCCTTTATCTCCTCTACAATTATGGCGTCTATCTTTTCAGGACTTGCAAGAATGGACTCGTATTCCGCTATTTTCTCTCTAAGTTCTTCATATTCTTTGAGAAGAGCGTCAATCTCCATTGCAGTTAATTTCTGAAGGCGCATCTGCAGCACGGCATCGGCCTGTTTTGTGGATAGAGCATAGTTTTCAATTAACCTCTCCTTCGCCTCAGAAGGGGAAGAGGAGGACTTTATAATGCTGATGGCGTTGTCAATATCCTCAACAACGATCTTCAAACCCTCTACGATGTGCAACCTTTCTCTTGCTTTTTCAAGCTCGTATTTTGTTCTTCTCCTCACAATTTCCCTTCTGTGATCTACAAAGAGGGCAATGAGATCTTTAAGGTTGAGAATCCTCGGCTCATTATCAACGAGGGCGAGGTTTATGATTCCGAAGGTCGTCTGGAGGTTGGAGTAAGCGTAGAGCTTCTTGATAACTGTATCTGGATTTGAACCGGACTTGAGCTCTATGACAACTCTAATTCCCTCCCTGTCCGACTCATCCCTTATCGTCCTTATCTCGCCTATCTTGTCCTTAGCAAGTTCTGCGATGCTCTCGACAAGCCTTGCCTTGTTCACCATGTAGGGCACTTCTCTTATTATGATGACATTTTTCTCAACCTCAACCCTTCCCCTGACTATCACCTTACCCTTTCCGGTAAGATATGCCTCTCTGATTCCGTCAGTTCCAACTATAACGCCTCCAGTTGGAAAGTCCGGGCCTTTGATGTACTTCATGAGCCCTTGGATGGATATTTTGGGGTTCTGGATGTAGGCGATGATGCCGTCGCAGACTTCAGCTAGGTTGTGAGGTGGCATGTTGGTCGCCATTCCAACAGCTATTCCGCTTGAACCGTTGATCAGCAGGTTCGGTATCTTCGATGGTAGAACAACCGGCTCCTTAAGGGTGGCATCAAAGTTGGGCATGAAGTCGACGGTGTCCTTGTCTACGTCGGCAAGCATCTCCTCTGCAATCTTCGTGAGCCTTGCTTCGGTGTACCTCATTGCCGCCGGAAAGTCGCCGTCAATGCTTCCAAAGTTCCCCTGGCCGTCAATTAGGGGATAGCGCATCACAAAGTCCTGCGCCATTCTAACCAAGGCATCATAAACTGCAGAATCGCCGTGTGGGTGATACTTACCCAGAACCTCTCCGACTATTCTGGCAGATTTTCTGTAGGGACGGTTGCTGAACAGCCCCATCTCGTACATCGCGTATAAGATTCTTCTCTGAACGGGCTTGAGGCCGTCTCTCACATCTGGAAGTGCTCTGCCAACAATAACGCTCATCGCGTAGTCTATGTAAGAACTCTTCAACTCCTCGCTGATGTCCCTGAGTAGCTCCATTGAGAAAAATCAACGGGAGTGTTTAAAACTTTGAGCGAAAGAGTTTTAATTCAAGTTGGTTAAAAAGGAGTGAGCCGAGGTAGCCTAGCTGGCGGGGCGCCTGACTCATAATCAGGAGGTCGGGGGTTCGAATCCCCCCCTCGGCAT
>JAPDIT010000077.1 GCA_029259455.1 Archaeoglobi archaeon | reverse complement strand
CGTTAGAGATGAGCACACGATGGTTGGAACGTCAAAAGCATTGGAGGATATAAGAAGGCAGAGAGGGTGGAGTATAAAAGAGCTGAACGAGGAGCTGGAGAGGAGGAGGAGGGTGTTGGAGTTTATGCTTGAGCACAACATAAGGGATTTCAAGAGAGTGAGTAATATCATTCACACTTATCAGACAAAGCCGGATAAAGTTATGGAGGCCATTTCGAGGGGTAAGGAGGGGTAAAGGATGTTTAAAGAAGCTAACAGGCTGACTTATATTGGATATAAGCTTTTTGAGAAGGATATAACAAAAAATGAGTCGAAGTACTTCGAGCTTGAAAGGTCTCTGAAAAAGGCGATGATTTCCATGCCTCCTGAAATGTACATAGCTACAGCAAGAATGTTCTCGCTCCTTTTTGGGTTGGTGGGTGCGATTATAGGGCTGATTGCGGCTTTTATACTTGTTAAGTACATTGGTGTGCCCCCGTTCTTTAACATTCGCCTTCCCGAACCCATCGCAACCTACTGGCTGCTTTACAGGCCTTTTGTCTATGCCAGTCTCTTGGCGATAGGCATAACATTAGTTTTATACTATATTGGAAATCTTATTTTTGCGATCTATCCCTCAACTGTGATAAGCGATAGGAAGAGCAAAATCGACAGAGTACTTCCGCACGCAATCACGTTCATGTATTCCTTAAGCAAGGGTGGAATGAGTCTGGTTCAGATTCTCAAAGCTCTTGCGGATAACTATGAGGTTTATGGAGAGGTGTCGAAAGAAGCTTCAAGGATTCTGTGGGAGGTTGAGGGGCTGGGCAAGGATTTGAGAACAGCTCTGGCAGAGGCTGTTGAAACCTCACCTTCTGAGAACTTCAAGGAGTTTTTGCATGGGCTCATCACGATAATCGATAGCGGTGGTGACGTTACAAGATATTTTGAGGAGAGAGCGGAGTTCTACTTTGAGAGGGCGAAACAGGATCAGAAAAGTTTCATCGAATTTCTTGGACTGATGGCGGAAACTTACATCACAGCATTTGTTGCAGGACCACTTTTCCTTATAATCATTCAGACCGTCATGTCGGTTATGGGTCAAACCAACGAGATTGCTCTGTTTTCCATTATTTATCTCGTAATTCCCATCGGCTCCTTCATGTTTGCAATGCTTATCAAACTTTTAACTCCCGGAGACGAGGGCAGCGCTCCAACGCTGAGAGAGAGGTATCTGTATATTAGACGATCGTCGGAACTTGACCCAAAGGAGAGGAAAAAGGTTGAGGGAAAGGTGAACAGATACAGGCTTAAGAAGAAGCTGAGGAACCCCTTCAGACTTATCGTGGAGAATCCGTATTACACGTTTGCATTTACAGTTCCCGCAGCCATCGCGGTGCTTGTCTATGGGTTTATGGCAAATCCTTACATCCCCGGAATGGATTTGAAGAACTGGTTCTTTTCTTACGACGACTACATCTTCATTGCCCTAATAGTTGTTCTCGCCCCGTTTGCGGTCTTCTTTGAACTCGGCAAGAGAAAGATGAAGACTTACATGCGTTTGACACCAATATTCTTAAGCAAGCTTGCCTCAGCTAACGAGAGCGGTATGCCAATCTACCGAGCAATTACAATGATAGCAAAAACCGATACAAGCCCGCTGAAAAAGGAAATAGCGAAAATAAAGGCGGATCTCGACTGGGGTATCAGCCTTTCAGACGCCCTTGTAAGGTTTGCCAACAGGCTGAAAATATTTGAGATTTCAAGAACGATGGCACTCCTCAACGAAGCTCTAAAGTCAACAGGAAACGTTACGGAGGTTTTGATGATATCGGCAAAAGATGCTACAAGTGCAGAGCTATTGAGGAGGGAGAGGATGACCAACATGTTCATGTACGTGATCATCGTCTATATAGCCTTCTTCGTTTTCATCGGCATAGTTTACATCATCTCGTCAACATTCCTTTCAACTCTTGCTGAAAGTGCCGCGAAAGTCCAAGCGACAGGACAGAGCTTTCAAATGCTGCAGGGCGTTGATGTCAATACCTACAGAAACATATTCATGCATGCAGCGGTGTTTCAGGGAATCTTTGCAGGAATGGTTGCGGGAGTCATGGGAGAGGGCAGTTTGGGTGCGGGGGCAAAACACTCCTTTGTAATGCTTGCCATAGCCTATATTGTCTTCAACGTCCTATTTGGATTCAAACTCATCTAACTCTTTTTTGATTTGCCGGTAAAATTCTTCGAGGAATCTGTGTCTTTCTCTGGCTATCTCCCTCGCTGTTTCTGTGTAGAGCATGTCCTTCAGTTTCAGAAGCTTCTCCTCAAAGTGAATTAGGGTCTCTTCGATGTTTCGCCCTTTTTCACCGCTGAAGAGAAAGGCTCTCGCCACCCCAATAGCCCCCATCGCATCGAGCTTGTCCGCATCGCTCAAGATTTTTGCCTCTAACGTTTTTGGTTTCACTTTTCCCGAGAAGGAGTGGGCCTCGATGGCGTGGCAGACCGCATCCACAAATTCGGCATCGTAATCTTTCAAAAGCTCTCTTGCAATTTCAGCGGATTTTTCAGCGTGATTCGGGTGATTTCTGGCAATATCGTGAAGTTCTGCAGCCTTTAAAACGACATCCAGCCTTGCCCCCTCTTTTTCTGCCAAGTAGCGGGCGATTCTAACAACCCTCTCTACATGCCCCTCATCGTGCGATGACACTCTTGAAGTTAAGATGAACCAAAAAAATTTAATGGATTTGTGTAGGAGGTGAAGTAATGGGTGAGGAGAGCAACGAAGAAATGAAGATTATTGAGCTTGAAGACATCCCTGGAGTTGGTCCTGAAACGGCGAGAAAACTTAGAGAAGCTGGTTATTCGACAGTGGAGGCTGTTGCTGTAGCTTCACCATCAGAACTCGCCAATGTGGGAGGGATCACTGAAGGTAGCGCTGTAAAGATTATTCAGGCTGCAAGAAAATTGGCCAACATAGGTGGATTTGAGAGCGGAGATAAGGTTCTTGAAAGGAGGAAATCTGTAAAGAAGATAACTACAGGGAGTAGAGACCTTGACGAGTTGCTTGGTGGAGGTATTGAAACCCAGTCCATTACGGAGTTTTTCGGTGAGTTTGGCAGTGGTAAGACGCAAATCTGCCATCAGCTGGCTGTGAACGTTCAGCTTCCGGAAGATGAGGGCGGGCTTGGGGGGTCAGTTATAGTCATAGATACTGAAAACACCTTCAGGCCTGAGAGGATACTCCAGATGGCTGAAGCAAAGGGCCTCGATGGAAATGAAGTCCTGAAAAACATCTACGTCGCTCAGGCTTACAACTCTAACCACCAGATGCTTCTCGTTGATAACGCAAAGGAGCTGGCAGAGAAGCTCAAGAAAGATGGGAGGCCTGTTAGGCTTATAATCGTGGACTCCCTCATGTCTCACTTCAGAGCAGAGTATGTGGGCAGGGGGACTCTGGCTGACAGGCAGCAGAAGCTGAACAGGCATTTGCACGATTTGATGAAGTTTGGTGAGCTTTACAACGCCGCAATTGTTGTTACAAATCAGGTTATGGCGAGGCCAGATGTGTTGTTTGGAGATCCAACGAAGCCGGTAGGCGGGCATATAGTAGCGCATACGGCAACTTTCAGGGTTTACCTCAAGAAGGGCAAGGAAGACCTCAGAATCGCAAGACTGATCGACTCGCCGCACTTGCCAGAAGGGGAGGCAATTTTCAGAGTAACGGAGAGAGGGATTGAGGACGTGGACGAGAAGGAGAAGAAGAAAAGGAAGTAAATTCTCTACTTGCTCCAAGAAAGCCCTCATAATCAACCTTGGCTTCTCCGAATATTTTTCAAAAAGGTGGTAGAATGTTTAAAGGGGTTGACTTTTACAATGTTGACGAACTTCTGAGCGACGAGGACAGGCTTGTAAGGAATTCCGTCAGAGAATTCCTTGAGAACGAGGTTGTTCCGCTTGTTGTGGATGCATGGCATAAAGAGGAGCCTTTGGACTTCCATGTAATTGGAAAGAAGTTTGGTGAGCTCGGGATGTTGGGTACATTCATTCCAGAGGAATATGGCTGTCCGGGAATGAGCTACACAACTTTCGGAATAGTCTGTCAGGAAGTTGAGAGGGTCGACAGCGCTTTGAGAAGCTTTGTTGCAGTCACTTCTGGATTAGTGATGTACCCAATCTGGCAGTACGGAAGTGAGGAGCAGAAGCACAAATATCTGCCAAAACTAGCTAAAGGAGAGATCATCGGCTGCTTTGGCCTTACAGAGCCGAACCACGGAAGCGATCCTAGCAGTATGGAAGCAACTGCAAGAAGAGACGGAGATGAGTGGATTCTTAACGGAACTAAGACTTGGATCACTGAAGCAGACGTTGCAGATATCGCTATTGTATGGGCGAGAGATGTTGATGACGGCAAAATAAAGGGATTCATTGTAGAAAAGGGAACGAAGGGATTCCAGCAGCACGGTATTACAAAGAAGGGGTCAATGAGGGCAGGTGGAGTAGGTGAAATCGGTTTAGTAAACTGCAGGGTTCCGGAGGAGAACAGATTGCCCAACGCGAAGGGGTTAAGGGCCCCACTAAGCTGCTTGGATCAGGCCAGATACGGAATATCTTGGGGAGCGATAGGAGCAGCAATGGACTGCTACGAAACCGCCTTGAACTATACTAAAGAAAGGAAGCAGTTTGGGGCGCCTTTAGCAGCCTACCAGCTCGTTCAGGAGAAGCTTGTTAAAATGCTCATAGAAATAACAAAGGGGCAGTTGCTGTGCTGGAGACTCGGAAAACTCATGGATGAAGGAAAAGCGACACCTGAACAGATTTCCTTGGCAAAGAAGAACAACGTCAGGGTTGCTCGCTATTGTGCGAGGACTGCAAGAGAGCTGCTGGGAGCCAATGGTATAAGCTTGGACTACTCCCCGATAAGACATATGGCGAATATTGAGTCCGTGTATACTTACGAGGGGACTGACGATATCCACACGCTCATACTTGGAAGGGCGATTACAGGCTACCAGGCATTTAGGAGGGAGTTAAGGTAATGGTCTTTTTCAACTTTGAGTGCTGGAGGCTGAATATGCTTCTGTAGCTAGGTTTGGCACGAGGGCAACTGATTTTCGATCAAATAAATTTTTTTAATTCCTCTGTTTATTTTCTCCAATGTTTCGAGTAATTCCCGCTGTTGACCTCAAGGACGGCAAAGTCGTGAGATTGAGACAGGGAAAGGAGAATGAGATAACTTTTGAGGCTGAGAATCCGGTAGAAGTAGCAAAAAGTTGGGTGGAGAAAGGGGCAAAAGTTCTCCACGTAATTGACCTTGACGGTGCCTTCCAGGGAAAGATGAGACATGAAGATATCATCGCAGAGATTGCCTCACTTGCAGAGGTGCAGGTGGGTGGGGGGATAAGGGATTTCAAGGTTGCAGAGAGACTTTTTGACTTGGGTGTGGAGAGGGTTATTTTCGGTACTCTTGCGGTGGAGAAAGTAGAAGAGGTTAGAGAATTTGCAGAGAGCTGGGAAAGAAGGGTTATGATAGCCATAGACTCGAAAAAAGGCAGAGTCGCTGTCAAAGGGTGGAAAGAGACTGCAAGCTTAACTCCAATTCAGCTGGCAGAAATTTACGACGACCTCAGAGTTTCTTTTCTTTACACGAACATCGACGTTGAGGGGTTGGTTTCGGGGATAGAGAGGGAGAAGATTGCAGAAGTTGTTAAAGCCCTCAGGAATCCCGTTTACATTGCTGGTGGGATAACGAGCGTTGAGAACATCAGGTTCATCAAAAGGTCTGGAGCGGCAGGAGTTGTAATAGGCTCAGCTCTATACACTAAAAAGCTTAAATTTGAAGAAGCAATAAGGGTGGAGTATGAAAAAGTTTAGCAGGAAAACCGAAGAAACTGAAGTCACCGTAATTTTCGGTGCAGACAAGACTGAGGTCGACACATCAATTGCATTTCTCGACCACATGCTTAAAACGCTATCAAGACACTCCGGAATTGCGATAAAAGTGAAGGCCAAAGGAGACCTTGAGCACCACGTCATAGAGGATATCGCTATTCTGCTGGGTAGAGCTCTGGCGGAGATGGAGAAAAAGGGTTTGGAGAGGTTCGGTGATGCTATTGTTCCAATGGATGATGCTGTAGCCATCTGCGGTCTCGACTTCAGCGGGAGAGGTGTGCTTGTGGTTGAGGGGGAATTTGGGGATGGAGAGATGAAAGAGGAGGACTTTCTGCACTTTCTCGACACTCTATGCAGAAACTCCGGACTAAACGTTTACCTCAGCATTAAGGGAAAGAACTCGCACCACAAAATGGAGGCTGCCGTCAAGGCAATTGCAATATCTCTGAAAAAAGCCTTAAAAAAGAGCGGTAATGACTACAGAAGTGCGAAGGGCGTTCTGGACTAACCATGATTAAAGTTAGAGGCCTTTCAAAGCGGTTCGGAAGGAAAACTGTGTTGAAAGGCATAAATTTTGAGGTGAACTCTGGGAAGGTAGCTGTACTCGGTTACAACGGTGCTGGAAAGTCAACACTTGCCAAAATAGTTGCGGGAATACTCAGACCTACTGAAGGGGAGGTGAGGGTTTTCGGGAAAGACCCTTCTGCATCTCCAGATGCAAGAAAAAGAATTGGCATAGCAACCCACAACCCAATGCTCTACGGTGAACTCACTGTTAAAGAGAATCTAAAATTTTACGCAAAAATTTACGGAGGAGGGCAGAAATTGGAGGAGCTGGCGGAGAGGTTTGGATTTTCAGATTACCTCGACACCAAGGTTAATGAGCTGTCGAGAGGTTATCTACAAAGGGTCTCACTTGCAAAAGCCATTGTAAACGAGCCCGATTTACTCATACTCGACGAAATAACGTCAGGACTTGATTTAGCAGTTAGAAAAAAGATTCTGGATATTGCGGAAAGATTCGATGGAACGTTGCTTTTCACAACCCACAATCTCGATGAGGCAAAAATTTGCGATACGTTTATAGTTTTAAGAAATGGAAAACTTGTTTACAATGGAAATAGCCTTGAAAGGGCTGTGGAGGTTCTTAATGAAGTTTCTTGAACTTGCAAAGAAGGATTTAAGGCTTGAGTTAAAAAACAAGTCGAACATAAGTTTAATGCTTCTATTCAGCCTGACTGCGGCTTTTCTATTCAGTGCAACAATTACAGAGCCAAGCAGAGTATTTTCCCCCCTCCTCCTCATTATTTTCTTTCTCACCGGAATGCTCGGATATTCAGTGTCTTTTCTCAAAGAATACGATTCCGGCACGATTGAGGGGTTGAAAGCATCACCTCTAGCTCCACAGGAGATAGTTGCTGGAAAGATGATTTTTAATCTCTGTCTCATGCTTGCTATCCAGATATTCGTCTTTCCTATCTGCTACGCTCTCTTCGACGTTGAAGGGAATTTTGTCCTTGCCTTTATCGTTTTTGCCATGTGCAATGCTGCTCTGTCAGTTACAATCACATCTTTGTCCCCTCTACTTGCTCATTCCAGAGCAAGAGAGATGCTTCTTCCAGTTATGCTTTTTCCCGTAATTTTCCCGCTTATCAACTCAACAGTTGTGGCGGTTAACGCTGCCCTAGAAGGCATTCTGGATTTAGAAAGACTTTTGTTTGTCGTGGCTTATTCGGGTATAATCTCAAGCCTGTCGATGATTACTGCTGACAAAGTTGTTTAAATCAGCATGCCAGTATATTTTCGGATATGGAAATCAAAGCATCTCCAGAGCAAAGCTTTTAAGATTGAGTACAACATTGAGCATGGATTTGATATGCATGTACGTTTTCAAGGGTGAAGAGAGCCTTGGGGAGAGCATAGATGTTTATGGCGACTACCTGATAGTAAAGGTCGGCTCGGAGTTTCTTGCGGTTCCCAAGAGAAGCATAAAATCTGTGGAGGATGGAAAAATTGTTCTGGGAGAGTTCGACGAAGAAGAAGCGAGAGAAGTCGGGAGTAAATGGGTTGAGGAAAAGTCGAAGCCCGTAACTCTTGAAGAGCTAAAATCGTACGGATTTGGTGAGGAAGAGGGGTAATGGCCCTGAAGCAGGTGATCGTCGTAAGGGATGATCTTAAGTTATCGAGGGGTAAGCTTGCAGTTCAGGTAGCCCATGCGGCTATTATTGGCTACCTCAAGTCTGACAGCGGTTTGAGGAGGAAGTGGCTTGATGAGGGACAGAAGAAAGTCGTTTTGAGGGTTAAAAGCCTTGAAGAGTTGCTTGCAGTCAAGTACAAAGCGGAATCGCTCAAACTCGTAACCGGAGTTGTGCAGGATGCTGGCTTGACAGAAATCCCACCCGGAACGATTACTGCTGTTGTAATCGGGCCTGACGAGGAAAAGAAAATCGACAAGGTGACGGGCAGCCTACCCCTGCTGAAGTGATTAGGGTTCTATACCTCTCTCGGTAATCCGGTAAAAGCAGCTTTTCCCCTCTTTCATCCACCTGTGCTTTATCAGAGTTGCCCTCCTCAGCCCATCACTTCTCTCGAGGGCAATTATGACCTTCGACAGGTGCTCAAGGCTCGGCCCACCGAGCGGGCGGTCAGTTCCCGTAGCAACATCTGTGTACATCTGATTGGTAATCACAACAGCCACATCGTACTTTCTCGCAATGCCGAGCAGAAAGGTGAGCTGTGAGGTGAGTTCTCTTTTTACTTTAACCTGCTTTCTCTCATCTTCTAGCTCACTTCTGTATAGAGAGGTAAAGCTGTCCACGATAACGAGCTTTACCCTCTCGCTTCTGCAGAGCTTTTCCGCCTCCTTAATTGCCACTCCCTGCTGTCTGAAGCTGAAAACCTCATACACAAAAACGTTGGAAAAAAGCTTTTCATCGCCAAAAATTTGCTTCACTCTCTCTCCTGAAAGTCCCTCAGTGTCGATGTAGGCCACTTTGAACTGCTCCGCGGCATTTTTAGCCAGCATAAGACACAGAGTGGTTTTGCCCGTACCTCCATGTCCGTATATCTGCGTGACAGTTCCAGTCTCAACTCCCCCACCGAGAAGCGAGTCTATGCACTTACTCCCGCTCGGAATCAGCATCTTTCGCACCGTTGATTTTTTTCAAAATTTCCCTGTAAACAACTTCTACCGGAGTGTTTAGCTTCTCCGCTATCGCTATGACATCGTCAAACTCTGGTTTGAGATGCTCAAATCCGGGGTAAGATCTTTTCACCCTCACCTCAAATTCCTTGCCACGAATTTTAACTCTCACAACCTCTACATCCCTTCCTGAAATCACTCTGTGGTGAACCGGTATAACCCTGACACCCAGACTCCCGGTGAGCCTCATTACTTCCTTGGCAACTTCCTCAGACTTGTGCATGGGGGAGATGATTTTTAAAATGATTGCAGCCCTCATTTTCTTGCCGTAAGCCGGAACCATTACGACGTCAAGCACATCATTTCTTTCAAGTAGCTTTCTCATTGCATAACCGAGCACTTCACCACTTATGTCATCTACATTTGTCTCAATGACAGCAATGCTGTCATGAAAAGCTGTTTCACCAAGAATCAATCTCAGGACGTTTGGAACATTGGTTTCTCTCTTTCCTGCCCCGTATGAAATCTCTCTGACCTTTATCGGAAAGGGCTTTAGCGGTTTGCAGTAATGCGACAAAATTGCTGCTCCTGTTGGCGTCAGAAGTTCTCCCTCCCCATCCATTATAATCTCCAAGGAAGAGCTTTTCAGGATTTCAAGCACTGCCGGAGCGGGGACAGGATACTTACCGTGAGAGAATTCGACAAATCCGGAACCTGCCCTTATAGGTGTTGCGAAAAAGGTGTATCCTTCCTTTTTTAAATTTTCAAACGCCCTTACGCAGCATACAACATCGAAAATTGCATCATCAGCCCCAACTTCGTGAAAAACACTCTGTCTATAGTCTCTACCGTGAACTTTCCCCTCAGCTTTGGCTATGAGCTCAAAAATCGCTAATGCATTTTCCTTAACCCTATCCTCCAAATTTGAGTTTTTTATGACGTTTAAGACCTCCTCAAACTTCCTTCCTCCGCCCTTCTCCTCAACCTCGATCTTTTTCGCACTTATTCCTTTAACGTTGACATTGGTAACCTTAAACCTGACATCGATGCCGAGAGAGCTAACCAATTCTTTAATCTCATCTTCGTCAATTCCAACACCAAGCAGTGAGGCGAGAATCATGTTCCCACTCGCCCCGTTGAAAGCATCGAATATTGCAACTTTCATCAGACCACCACAAGCCTTTTTTATCTCTAAAATAAAAACTGTTTAGGTGTAAAAAGATTGATGGGTGATAATATGGAGATCACGCTAAAAGTAAATCAGGCGTATCCGAGTGATTCGGGGAGAGGAATTGCAAGATTGGATCCGGATACAATGTTAAAGCTTCAAATTTCCCCCGGAGACATAATAGAGGTAGAAGGAGCCAGAAAGACAGTTGCAAAAGTATGGAGAGCTCCGAAGAGGGACTGGGGAAAAAACATCATCAGGATTGATAGATTCATAAGGGAGAATGCTGGAGTTGGTGTCGGAGATGTTGTTAAGGTAAGGAGAGTTGATTATCAGCCTGCAAAAACCGTAATCCTCGCCCCACTCAAGAAGATGGATTTAAGAATTTACGGAGTAGATATCGGGGAGTATCTCAAGCATCAATTCCTTAAAAGGCCGGTTGTTGAGGGAGATTTGGTTCCACTCGTTGGTTCTCCAGCTCTCTCAGGATTTGGAAGGTACAACCAGCAGAACCAGGCTGTGGTTTTTGTTGCAGTAAAGACTGAACCCAAAGGGCCTGTTGTAATCGACGAAACCACGAAGGTTGTTTACAGGGATAGGCCGGCGAAGGGTTTCGAGAGATTCGGAAAGGCTGGAATCACGTACGAGGACATAGGAGGTCTAAAGGAGGAGCTGCAGAAGGTAAGGGAAGTTATAGAACTGCCCCTGAGGTATCCAGAACTCTTCCAGAGACTCGGAATTGATCCACCCAAGGGTGTTCTGCTCTACGGCCCTCCCGGAACTGGAAAAACGCTTATAGCAAAGGCTGTTGCCAATGAAATTGGGGCAAGCTTCTTCACAATTAACGGTCCGGAAATCATGAGCAAGTTCTACGGTGAATCTGAGCAGAGGCTCAGGGAAATCTTTGAAGAAGCAAAGGAAAATGCTCCATCAATCATATTCATAGATGAAATCGACTCAATTGCTCCGAAAAGAGAGGATGTTACCGGAGAAGTTGAGAGGAGAGTCGTGGCACAACTTCTTACGCTGATGGACGGCCTGGAGGAAAGGGGGCAGGTTATAGTCATCGGTGCTACAAATAGGATTGATGCTGTTGATCCAGCTCTGAGAAGGCCGGGCAGGTTTGACAGGGAGATTGAGATAGGAGTGCCTGACAGAGAAGGAAGATACGAGATCTTCCAGATACACACCAGGAACATGCCTCTTGAGGCAAAGTACAGCAGAGAATTTGTCCTAGATGCAATTGAAAGGTATAAGAGGCAGATTGATGATCCGGAACTGATTAAAAACCTCGATTTCCTTTACGATGAAGTCAAAAATCTGGAAAAAGAGGAGGAAGTCAGAGCTGCAGTGAAAAACCTATTGCCGCAGGAAGTCATCGACGAGCTTGAGGTCGAGATAACGAAGTCGATGCTGCGCAGCCTTGCAGACCAAACACACGGCTTCGTTGGAGCAGATATTGAAGCTCTTTGTAAGGAAGCTGCCATGAAAGCTCTGCGGAGGTATCTGCCCCAGATCGACTTCAACGAGGATGAGATTCCACTAGAGGTTCTCGAATCAATCAGGGTTACGTGGAACGACTTCATGGATGCTCTGAGAGAAATCGAGCCGTCAGCGATGAGAGAGGTGTTTGTGGAAATCCCAAAGGTTAGGTGGGACGATGTGGGAGGACTTGAGGACGTTAAGAGGGAGATAATAGAGGCTGTTGAGTGGCCTCTCAAGTTCCCGGAGAAGTTCAAGAAGTTCGGAATCAAGCCTCCGAAGGGTGTTCTGCTCTACGGCCCTCCCGGAACTGGAAAAACGCTTATAGCAAAGGCTGTGGCAAATGAGAGCGAGGCGAACTTTATAAGCATTAAAGGCGGGCAGATTCTGAGCAAGTGGCTCGGAGAGAGTGAAAAGGCGGTTAGAAAGATTTTCAGAAAGGCTAGGCAAGTCGCTCCGTGTATAATCTTCTTTGACGAGATTGATGCCATCGCACAGATGAGAGGGATAGATGAGGGTAGCAGGGCTGTTGAGAGAGTATTGAACCAGCTGCTTACTGAAATGGACGGACTTGAGGAGCTTCATGGGGTTGTTGTCATAGGCGCGACCAACAGGCCCGACATCCTCGACCCAGCGTTGCTCAGGCCCGGCAGGTTTGACAGACTCGTTTACGTCAGACCACCAGATAAGAAGAGCAGACTGGCGATTTTCAAGATTCACACGAGGGACATGCCACTTTCAGACGATGTTGACCTTGAGGAACTCGCTGAGCTCACCGAGGGCTATGTTGGTGCAGATATTGAAGCCATATGCAGGGAGGCGGTGATGCTGGCGATCAGAGAGAACATTAATACAGAGAAGGTGGAGATGAGACACTTCCTTGAGGCGTTGAAGAAGATAAAGCCGAGCGTCAACGAGACAATGCTGAACTTCTACGAGAGATTCGAGGAGAGGATGAAGACGGAAAGGATGCAGGTAAAGACAAAGCCTTTCGTGGGTTACGGTTAAGTTACGATTGTTTTTGGCACTCTTTAATTTTTCGTCTGCCGAATGGTCGATTTTCTTAGTTTTGCACTTTTGAATAGGGATGTCCGAATAAGCATGTAACCATATAAATAATTGTGCTTCAATCTATCATCTTCTATGGTAACAGCAGATATAGCAGAAAACAACCTGATTGAACTGCTGAAGGAAATTCGAGTTTGAAAGGAACAAGATATCCTTGGAGATCAAGCTTACAGCAATAGCGATGTACTTACTTTCCTCAAGCTCAGGAGGATAGCTCTTCTCTTAAATTGGGAAATCAACTGTTCATTACTGGATTGAGAAATTTAAGGATGTACTTGACTCCGAAAGAAAGGAGGAAGTAAAAAGGCTCGTAATAGCAAGAGTTGCTGTAGATGAAACCGTTCTAAAGTACAACGGAATGAAATGCTACCTCTTTGCAGCTTTAGACGTTGAGAGGAACAAGGTCATCTGAAGGTTTATCCCACAAGGAATGCTTTGACAGCCTATTCTTTCCTCAAGGTTTTGAGGATGTGCGAAGTGGAAGAGCTGATTCTCGACAAAGGACCGGTAAGGGGCGCTCTGCAACGCCTGGGTGTTAAATTCAGGCACGAAAGCTTTGGAGAAAGGAGCTTGGTTGAATCCGTGTTTAGCTTTCAAGCAAAGGGCTAAGATTTTCTTCTGCTCGATAACTGTTAACTTCAGA
>JAPDIT010000033.1 GCA_029259455.1 Archaeoglobi archaeon | reverse complement strand
GGGAAAGAAGCTTTCAGTTTGAAGAAATTGCACTGCTATGCTTTCGAGTCAGTTAAAAAGAGGTGCTCTCTTTCTGTCCTCTTTCGGTTTCAGGGAAAAGAGGGTTGTTCAGAAATTATCGGAGTGGGAGATGAAGAAGACCATAATTGAGATTAAAGGTCTCAGATCATCGATTAACCCAAAGGTAGGCTTTAAGGAAAAAAGGACAAGGAAATTTATTGCAAGAGCAACCTCTTCAGAATCTTTTGCGTTTCTGCCTGTGGCAGTGAGTCTCTTATCTCAACCTCAACGGGTACAGCATAAGGAGGGAGTCTCTCTCTGCAGAACTCTCTTATTTCTTCTGGCGTTGCTGATGCTCCATCATAGAGCTTTACAAAGGCCTTTACCCTCTCAGACCCCTCTCTTTCTTTGTCTGGAATTCCCACAACGGCAGCCAGTTCAACAGCAGGATGCTGGTGCAGAACCTCCTCGACAACTCTCGAATACACCTTGTATCCTGAGACGTTTATCATGTCCTTAACCCTGTCGACGATGTAGAAGAAACCGTCCTCATCCATGTAAGCTATATCACCCGTAGGCAACCAGCCATCAACAAATGGGTCTTCAGCGTTCCAGTATCCTTTCATAACCTGAGGGCCTTTTATCTGCATCTCGCCCTCTTCTCCCACTTCTGCCACACTTCCATCCTCCTTTACAATCCTGACATCCGTATCCGGGACAGGAACACCTATTGAGCCAGTCTTATCCGGAGCGTCCAAGCCAAGGAATCTCGCAATACTTGCAATATTGATGTGAGTAACCGGAGATGTTTCCGTCAAACCGTAACCCTCAACTATTGGAGTGCCGACCTTTTTCTCATACTCCTTTGCAACGCTCTTTGGCAGCGGGGCCGAACCTGAGACGCTTATTGTCCAAAGTCCCTCTATTTCCTTCTTTATGAGCTTCATGTACTGCCCGGGAACACCAACTGTAATCCATGGACTGTATTTCTTCATGTAGCCAAGTATTTCATCGTAGTTTCTTGGATCAGAGACTATAAGCAGGTTGAATACCCAGTAAAGCCCCACATGCATACCCCAGTGTCCGTATGAGTGGAAAATCGGAGATGCGAGCAATACAGAACCAGAACCCCTGACAGCCTCAGCTGCACCACCAAGAAGCCATGGCAAAACCTGAAGGACATTGGTGGTCAGATTGTAGTGGGTGAGCATAACACCCTTTGGCACGCCCGTGACTCCACCTGTGAACAGGATAACTGCAACATCCTCTTTCGGTTCTATTTTCACATCAGCTGGATCAGGCTGGCTCGTTTTGATCAAATTCCAAAAGTCGTCGTCTCCCATGAAATTGGACGGTTTAGTTTTGACAAAGATCCCGGATTCAGAAAATTTCTTTTCTCCCACCACAATTTTTGGCTCAGTTTTTTCAGCTATGTCCTTCAGCTCCTTCTCCGGATGTAGGGGGCTTAAAAGCACAGCTGAAGCTCCACACTTCAGCGCCGCAAGTTCGGCTATGAGGAGCTGAGGACAGTTTTTTAGAGTTATCAAAACTCTGTCTCCTTTGCTCACATGTTCTGAGAAAGCATTCGCCAGCCTGTTAACAGCATCGAGCAGCTCTGAATATGTCATCTGCTTTTCGAGGTATGTGACTGCTGTCGAGTCAGGAAAGTTTTTTGCCGATTCCTCAAGAAAATAATATAAGGGAACCTCTGGATACGGTTCAAGAGACTCCCTGAGACCCATCATCCGGTAGGCTTTAAACCAGGGCTTCATGGTCAAGAGTATGCTGAGAACCCCTTACCGAGCAACTCTCTGCCAACTATTAGCTTCTGAATCTCTGTTGTGCCGTCAGGTATGGTCATGACCCTCGCATCTCTGAAGTATCTCTCCAGCGGGTATTCGTCGCTGAGTCCAAGGCCGCCGTGTATCTGGATGCCGTAATAGGTGACCTTCACGCATCCCTCACAAGCATACGCCTTCGCCAGAGATGACATGTATCTTGCCTTGGGGTCGCCTTTCTGTATCATGTAAAGAGCCTTGTAGCCGAGCAGCCTTGAAGATTCAGTTATAGCGGCCATCTTGTAAAGCATGTCCTGAATGAGCTGGAACTTGCCTATCGGCTTTCCGAAGGCTTTTCTCTGCTTTGCATAAGCTATGGAGGCGTCAAGCGCTGCCTGAGAGATGCCAGTGGCCATCAACGCCATACCTGCACGCATCAAGCAGAAAACGGCACTCAGAGGAGACATGTATGCGTAAAGTTTTGATATTGAGGCTGCAATCGGTAGCGATTCGAGCATTGTTCCTTCACTCAACGCCTTCTGAATCATTATGCTCAGAGCATTTTCTTTCGGCACCCTGCAGTTTCTTAGATATATCTCACCCGTTGGTGAGGCTCTCCATCCAAGCTTGTGAAGCTCGCTCGTCTCGAAGGGAGAGTTAACTCTGTCAACGAGAAACATGTCCTGCCTTCCCGTTTCCTTGTTCGTTGCCACAACCAGTGCTACATCAGCGATTGGGGCATTACTGATCCACGTCTTTGTTCCGTTCAGAACCCACTCATCCCCGTCAAGCTCTGCCGTTGTCTTCATTGTGGTTGTATCACTCCCAGCTTCAGGTTCAGTAGCTGCCAAGCATCCTACTAACTGATTTTTCTCAAGCTTTGGCATCATCACTTCTTTTGTTTGTTCTGAAGCAAGATTTACAAAAACAACCGGGAAGGACATCCCGAGGACAACGTTTAGACTTGCCCAAACCCTGCTGATCTCCTCACTTGCTATTCCGTAGTAAAACGGGTCTTCAAAGTACACCGAAAGACTTTCCGGGTCGTATCCTATCCCGAGTTTCCTGAATTTGGCGTAAAATTCCAGTACCTCTTCCTTTGTCAGTGGCCCCTTCTTCTCTTTCTCATCCACAATCGGCTCTATTTCCTTTGCCAGAAACTCTCGCAGACTATCCCTAAACAGTCTGTGCTCCTGGCTGAATTCAAACTCCATACCCTATCACCAGACAAACCACTAACAATCATTTTTTTAATTTTTCGTTATATATTGTGACAGGTAGTGATTATTACTATGAATGGAAACGGCTATTAGTTAGCAATATTACGGGAAAAACAGATCATCAAAAAGTGATTGCATGGAATTAAGTTGTAAAATTTTTGCATTCAAATTTTCAAATACACATATCAAGTAAAAATAATAAAAAATTTTAAAAAATTTTAAAATTTTTGTTCCCGGTACTCATAAACCACACCTTCTGCTACTATCGAGTAAACAGCAACACCGTCAATCTCCGTTTTAACAACAGGGCTGTCCGACATTGCGAAAATCTTTTTGAGGTCTTCCTCACTTTCAAGTATTATTTTCCCACCCTCTCTTCTACCGTTGACGACTTGTGGGCTCTTCTTCTCTCTCCTTATCAAGTCTCTGTTGATAACTGCAACTGGTATCGCAGTAAAAATGGCCATCGCTGCGTAGAGTATCCTTGCGTTGTTCACACTGACACCACCAAAGCTGTTCTCCGTAACCTCTCTCGTGCTGTAAACCGTTCTTGTGCTCTTCGATGTATCTGAGAAGCTGTAGAGGCTGCTGCCCTCATTCAGCGTAATTGTGTGGTTAAAACTCTCATTTTCGGTGTTTGCTGTGAAAATCAATTCCGTAACTCTTGTGAGTCTCGGCAATGCCGTGCCATCTTTCACAGCATTGAGCATTTTGTTCATCTCGGCGAAGTTCAGCGTAACTGGAATGCTCACATTCCCAGCAAATTCTCCCTGCTCTTCCCTCAGCGTTTCCTCCCAAACTTGAACTTTGCTCCTACCTTCCTGAACGTAGTATGTTGTCTTTACAACCATGTTATACTCTCCGACCTTTTCAGGGCTTACAGCGTAGCTGTAAACCCCTTCGATGCTCTCAGTTATTCCCTCAGGGTAGTAATCCAGCGATGCCTTCCTGCCGTAAATTGATTCATTCGAGAGCGTTGCATAATGCTCAAAATTCCCCTTCTGCACCACAACCTCATCGACAACATTTTTGACGTTCTCAGCCGGAGTTGAGAACGCGTAAACAGCCATAACAGCCAGCAGAGCTGCTGTAACTGACAGCACCACCGTGGCCATCTTCTTATACTTACTCTTCATAATTAGCACCTCTCTCTGCATTCACGATGATGGGATTGCTGACTATTCCAAGCCCCTTTATTTCCGCACCATCGTTAAGATTGTAACTTCCCGGACTCGTGAACTCCTGCTTTCCTGCAGGGTTGAGCTTTGTCGCAACCGTAACGTCCATGTACTCTGATCCATCAACATGAACATTCCAGACTATTTCACAGCTCCTTCCATGATAATTCTGCGTGTAACTGCCACTTGAAGCAAATATGTCCAAAACCTCGAATTCTGCCGGGATTGTGTCAAGGACTGTATAATTATCCCCGAGTTCACTTTCAACAAGAATTCTGAACGTCCAGACTTCTCTCTCGTATAAAGGAACTGCTGTGTTCCCCTCAAGGAGTATCTTGCTTATTTTTACCATAGGATTAACAACCTTAACGCTGCACGCAGGGATTCTGGCTGAGCCGTTTGCCCAGAACGCTTCGATATCGATCGGGATTATGTATTCACCATGATCTCCCCTGAACTCAGCCTGAACCAGCTTCTTCTCACCTGCATACAGAAACGTTGGATTAGTGAATGTTAAAATGTCATCAGGTGTGGAGAAATACAGCTCAGCGTCCTCTCCAAGGTTGTTTTTAACCGAAATTACACCTGAGCTCTCTCCGCTCTGTAAGTAGAGCGTTATTTCTGGGCAATCAAATGCTACGTAAGAGCTATTGTTGTCCGCGATGCTTACGGCAACACCCCTCGCTCCATAATACTCTCTGAAGTTCCCGCTCGTCCCCAGAACGAGTACGAGAGTGGCAGCAAGAATTAATATCAACTTTTTCATAATTTCAACCTCCTTCTTTTATTCAATCTTATAACCTCCTCCTCTCCTGCATTTGTTGTGTAGTAGATTATACCCAAAACCACCGCAAACTCCATTGCAAAGGCTGCAAGCGGTAGAAGAGGACTTAAACTGTGCATTCTGATTATGATCTCCGGCGGGAGAATTAGCGGATAAGCCTGAACCACTATTTCGTCATAATAAATTCTCGTTTCTGAAGGAACTTTAACGTGAACGTTCAATTCTGCCTTCTCCTCTGGTGAGAGAATTTTGCTTGATTCCTGCAATTCAGCCCTGTCACTTTCTAAACTGAAAACGTAAATGAGCGGGAATAGGGCGTTGTTCTTTATCTCAATCCGCTTATCAAACTCCGATTCGGGCAGATACCACCCTTCCCTCTGGCCTCCTGCCAAGGTTGAGGCGTAGCTGAAACCAGCAGTCCCCCATGTAGCCAGTATGGAGAGTAGAAGCATGGCAATCGACACTGTTGAGACTGCAACGTAGAGAGTCTTGTATCTCAGCCTGTAAACCTTCTTTTCCTTTTTCCTTGCTTCTCCCTCCCCTGTTAACAGTGTAGCTCCGCCTAATATCATGAAGATTGCCAGTAGTATGTTTATTGTTGTTCTAGAAAGTCTCTGAATGTAGTTTCCAACTTCTGGAACTTTTAGTGGACTGCCAAAGATTACTGGAACTACTCCAGCAACGCTCTCCTTTTTGACCGTATTTGTACCTCCCTGCTGGTCTGTGGCAACATTGTGGTCTCCTTTGGTTATATAACCTCCATCAGTCTCTGCCACAACTCTGTGAACCGTCCAGTGGCCGTTCAGGTTGAAAACGACTATGTCGTCCGGCTTTGGTTCTGCAAGTGGATTTATGAGGAAAAGGTCACCCCTGTTTAAAGTTGGGGTCATGCTGTCTGATGTAACGTAGGAGAGCAGAACTGGCCTATTAAGCACGAATCCCACTGTTGATGCCAGCAGAAACGCCAGTAAAATGAGCAGGAGAATATCAGACAGTTTCACTGCAACCGCCTTCCAGTATATGAATGTCGTAATACTCCTCCATCAGTCCAAGCTCAGTTGCATTGAACTCCACACCCACAGACATGCTTTCATTCGCATTGAGTGTGAAGCTGATTGCTGGCAAAGACTCTCCGTCAGTGTAAAATTCTAGCAAATCACTCTGAGATTGGAGTATAACGCAAACTGGAAAGTCGTTGTTGTTCTCTATGGTTAGCAGTCCATCAAACCTGTAAACTGATCCTGGACTCAGGCCATCGCCATAACCCAGATAGTTCGGGTTGCTTTGGGTGATATCTATCGTCAGGTTGCCCTCATTCTTGGCATATGGTGAGGTAGAGTAAAGCAAAATTCCACTAATGGTGTCTGCAGCCATGACAGATATGGCCGGATTTTTTTCCATTTGCTTTCCTCATAAAAAATTAAATTTGAGGAGCTTACTCGCAAGCTCCTGCTTCGGCATTAATACTCATCTGCACTGATTGGGTTCCCATTTCTTTGTCGGTGTTGTTGAATACGAATCCAACTGGAACTGGTTCGTCATGGTACACTGTAAACTGCACCTGTGTATCTGGACCGCTAATTGGATTGCTATAATTTCCAGCAAAGACTTCAATACCATCGCCTTGATTGATCGATATCTGCACGCAAACCGGGAAATCACCATTTTCATTCTCCCAAAGCTCGTTGCTTACGTTGAACATCTCTTCAAACACGTATATTGTGTTGACACTCATTCCGTCACCGTAACCCGGATAATTCGGGTTGTTAGGTGAGATCTCAATGGTCAACTTTCCATTATTCAGGTAGGCATAGGGTTGCAAAGGAGTTAGGTCGATGAACTCGTTGTCATCTGAGGTAATGTTCACGGTTATACTCCTCTCAGCTTCGTAATACCTGAAGTTTGCTCCCGCTCCTATCGTCAGCGTTAAGCCAACAATCAGAAGCAGAAGTCCTGCCAACTTTTTCATTTTATCACACCTCTTGTCCACAGTTACTCAGCTCAGCAGGCTCGGTTCCAAGCCTGTAGGCTTTCACTGTCATCGTCACATCCCACACGTCTCCCGGGCTGTCTCCGTTAGCGCTAAGGTCCATTCCAATCTTCTTCTCAGAGTTTGGCCCAAGAACGAAGCACACATCATTCCTAGCACTGGCTGAAGCTGTTGCTGCTGCACCACCATCCACTGCATACACACCACCCTCGTGTGAGTAGAATTCGACATGTGTGTCGGATGACGCAACTCTCACAACTATTGGCGTGTTCTCCCAGAGATGGTTGCTCACTGCAAAAACCTTGTTGAAGTTGTACTCGCTTGCTGGGCTTATTCCATCACCGTAGCCCGGATAATTCGGGTTGTTGGGCGAGAAGTCAACTACAAGCTCTCCATTGTCAGTGATGTAGGCGTAGGGCTGAATTGGTTTCAGGTCTATAAGCTCTGTATCGTCAGTTGTTATGTTCCAGTGTATGCTTCTATCGGCGTTGTAGTCACTAAAGGTAGCGCTTACACCTATGACAAGGCTCAGAGCCACCATTGCTCCCAATATGCCCAATGGCATTTTTCTCATATTTCTCACCTCACTTTCTCGGCATTCAGCCGATAAGGTACATTGTTCAGATGTTATATATAATATTTGAAAATAAAATCAGAAGCCAAAATTAGAAGAGATTTTCAGTAAGTTTACTCAGTAGGCAGTTTCAGAAACCTCTTCCCCCACTCAGTAATCATGATTTCTCCGTCTTTTATTTCCACAAATCCGAGTTCAAGCAAAATGTTTAGTTCTCTTTGTGATAACTTCTCTTTCGGCAGCTTTCTGTCTCTTATCATCTCAAGGATTTTATCAATGTCTTTTAACATAACTTGAATTATGTAGCAAGAATATTTAAAGAATTCGAAGTATGGCTACTGAACTCACGCACTGAGGTTTACTCAGCTAAATCTTCCAGTTCACCGTATTTTTTTACAAAATCTCTACCCTTATCGGTAGTGCTGTACGTTTTCTTCCCGTTTTCTGAGGTTAACACAAGAAAATCTTTATCTAGAAGGTATTCAATGTAATTTTGAGCCATTTTGAAGTTTATGTTTGCACCGTAAACTATCTTGGTCATGTTTGCCCCACTGTTTGCTACTTTCAAAATCGCAACAAAAATCTCGAAACGCGATCTCTTCTCTCCCATTGTTACACTAAATTGGCAAATTATTTATAGATTTCTGTTTCTATTATTGTTATTATCATAATATTTCGAAATTCGTGAATAAACCGAATATACTCCAGAATTTTCCCTCTAAAGCATTTTAAAGGCTGATTCCAGCTCAGCCGAGAATCTGAATCAACACTCCAGCAGCAACTGCAGATCCGATAACTCCAGCCACATTTGGCCCCATCGCATGCATGAGAATGTGGTTCGAAGGGTTCTCCTCTACTGCCAGCCTCTGCACAACTCTTGCTGACATTGGAACCGCTGAAACTCCAGCAGCGCCAATCATTGGGTTGATCTTCTCCTCAAGAAACAAGTTCATCAGCTTGGCAAGCAGCACCCCTCCTGCTGTCGCTGCAGCAAAGGCAACAACTCCTAAGGCCAAGACAAGAAGTGTTTTATGAGTCAGAAAACTCTCCGCTCTCATTGTGCTTCCAACGGAGAGGCCAAGAATTATCGTCATTATGTTCATAAGCTCCTCACTCGCCCCCTTCGCCAGTCTGTCGGTGACACCGCTCTCCCTGAACAGGTTGCCCGTCATGAGCATTCCAACAAGGGGGAGAGCCTTAGGGGCGAGAAAACCGGAAATGATTATGGTTGCAATCGGAAAGATTATTTTCTCCCTTTTTGACACCACTCTGAGCTGCTTCATCCTGATCTTCCTCTCCCTGCTCGTCGTGAGGGCTTTGATGATTGGCGGCTGGATAATTGGAACGAGGGACATATAGCTGTAAGCAGCTACAGCAGTTGCCGCAAGCAGATGTGGAGCGAGAATTGTTGTCGTGTAAATTGTTGTCGGGCCATCTGCACCGCCAATTATACCTATTGATGCCGCTTCCTGTGGGGTGAAGCCGAGAAAGAGAGCCACAATAAAAGCTACAAAAATGCCAATCTGCGCTGCCGCACCCAGCAAGAACGTTTTCGGATTTGCGAGTAAAGGCGAGAAGTCAGTCAAGGCTCCCAAACCGAGAAATATTAAGAGAGGGACTATTTCGGTGTGTATGAGGTATTTCAGGAAGAGATCAAAAATGCTTCCCTCCTCAGCCAGCCCTGCACCGGGAATGTTGACGAGGATTGTCCCTATCCCAATCGGGACGAGGAGGAGGGGTTCCATTCTTCTGACTATACCAAGGTAAATCAAAACTAGTCCAGCACATATCATTACAAGGTTTCCTAACATCAGCTCACCGCCGGATGATGGCCACAACATCTCCCGCTTCTATCCTCTGCCCCTCCCTCACCGTGATTTCAGCCACAACACCATCAACGGGGCTTACGATTTCATTCTCCATCTTCATCGATTCGATTATCACAACCGGATCTCCGGCCTTTACCCTGTCTCCCGGATTAACAAGGACTTTCAGCACAACTCCCGGAAGCATCGATGTTACGGCATCACCAGTTCCTTTCAGCTCATCCCTAACTTCAGATATCAGAGCAGGAGGTGCTACTGGCTCGAATTGTGCTCTTTCCACCGTTCTTTCCGACCTTTCATAGATGTCCTCAACAACAACCTCAGCTTCCTTTTCGCCAACTCTTACCCTGTAAACTCCCTCTCTGAGCTTCTCCACACCAACTTTGAAATCTGCCCCATCCACTCTGATTCTGTAGAACCTCATTCCACCCACCTCATTGCATAAAGCTTGGCAGCCTTTTTCCAGTTCTCTGGAACTTTAACATCCACAACCTGCACCCCTTCATGCTTCATCAATGCAGCAACGATTGCAAAAATCTCTTTATCGTTAAACTTGGAACTTTCCAACTCAGAGGTTGTCTTTATTTCGATTTTCTTAACATCTCCCCCTCCTGCCAGCCTTCCCATCAACCACATAAATAACGCCAAAATAGAGAGAACGAGAAATACAACACCCATTCCCCTTACTGTGAGCATTAGTGCCAGATCTATCATCCACCCTCCCTAAACCTTATGATTAAAAAGTTTTGGCCTTCCTACGACTTGCAGCATGGATGAATATATGGTCTCTGTGATACGGCATCAGGGTCCCATGACTGATAATTTCGAACTTTTCTCGCATCTTTTTCAAAACTGACTCAAAAACCTCTTCAGGCTCAGCAGTGGAGTCTATGCTCCTCGCCTTGACCATTATTACTATCTCACCACCCTTTTTGAGGAAGAATTCAGCATTGCTCTCCAGTATTTCAATCTGGTTTTTCTGGGCAATGTCCTGATAGATTAGATCGACCTTCTCAACTATTCCGCTGTACTTCCATGGTTTTGAGGCGTCGAGGAGGAGAGGTATGATGTTGTTCCTTTCTCTGGCAAGCTCTAAAAGTTTTTCAAAGGGCTTTGCCGCATACTCAACAGCATAGATCACCCCTTCATCCACGATGTCTGCCAGATGACTTACAGTTGTCCCGCTTGCCGCACCAAGATAGAGAACCTTCTCATCTCCTCTCAGCTTAAGCCTGTGTCCCTTCAAAATCATCGCTGCAAGCTTGCTTCTCCACGGAATCCACTCTCTGAAGCCACCAAAGACCTTCTCACCATAGTGGGAGCCGTACCTGCTTTTTGTCACCAGCGTTCCATCCTTCAGGTAAACGTTTCTCATCAGCTCCCTCATTTCCTCCTCAACTCCTCGTATCTCTTCCTTATGCTCTCGTAAAGGCTTTCATCGACCTCTCCCCTGAAGTAGTCGATTTTCGCTGCGATAGCCAGCTTTGCAGCCAAGAACCTTGCCATCTTCCCCCTTTTGGATTTCGGAAGGGTCCTTATGAAGGGGTGCAGGAATATAATGCCGTGCTTCGGTATTTTTGCCTTCTTGCCCCTCCTCATTCTCGCAAATGCCTTGTAAAGGCTCTTTTCAGCTCCAATCACCTGAATCTTGCTTGCCGGCAACCTTACTAGCCTCTCCATACTCCCAGCCCTTTCGAGGATCTTTGCTGCAATCTTTGCCCCAACAAGCTCCGTCATGTTCGGTGCTATCTTTCTCATCACCTCTTCAATTTCCCTCTCCACTTCCCTTCTCAGCTCCTTCAACTCCCCGATTTTACTCTCGAAGCTCTCCGTTATATCGGACTCCTTGACGGCCTTTATGTCCATAAGCTTCTCGCTGAGCATGTTTATTGCTTCATCGATTTCCTCAAGAGCTTTCACGAGTGCAACAACGTACCTGTCCTCTCTCCTGAGTTCTCTCTCAACCTGCTTTTCTGAGACCTGCAAAGCAGTTTTGCGTAAAATTTGGTAATAATCCTCTCCCAAAACCTGCATTCCCAGCTCAGAAACGTTAAAAGGAAGCGGAGAGGGATTTTCGGCCTTTAAAAAAGATTCCTCGAAATTCTCACTGAGCTTAACTTCTTTTCCGTCGTAAACACCAAACCAGAGGTTATACTTCAATTTCGACACCTCTGTTTCTCGCTTTGGTTATCAAAGTCCTGCACTCATACCCCCTTTCTGCGAAGTAATCTCTAAAGCTCCTCTCAATCTCCCTAGCATTCGTGTCTGTGATGGCGTAAACTGTAGGGCCGGTGGAGCTCATTCCCGCACAGTCTGCAAGGTCGAAGCAACCTTTAATCAGATCACCGTACTGCTCAACTTCCGCTTTCTTGAAGCCAAGCTCCTGAATTCGTTTTATTGCCGCTGCAAGACTGTCGAGGTCGGCTTCAACTACTGCTGGTAGCATTTTCATGAGTATGAGGTGGCATATTTCCCTGACATCATCAAGCGGAACTGGACAGCTTTTCTGAAACAGATTAACTTCAGCATCCCCAAAAAAGCCCTTCAGTTCAGGAATTGCAAGAACAACATCCCAGTCGGGAAAGTCGAGCCTCGCGATCATAGGGGCAGGCTTGGCCTTGCTGGCTGATGATGGCAGGAAGCTCTTCTTCTCCTTCGTTGAATGGCCTCCATCAACAACCAGCCCTCCGTGGTCGAAGACAGCTACTCCAATGCCAGAAGTCCCCCCTCTGCCCATTATTTCTGCAATCTGCCTCGTTGTTAGATTCAAACTGTAAAGCTCGCTGAACGCCCTTCCAACAGCAAGGCTGATCTGCGTACCACTTCCAAGCCCGACGTGGGCTTCGTAGTCGGAGAGAACCTCAATTTCAGCACCCTTTCCGCAGTACTTGACCATTTTTTCTGCCGAGATTTCAAACCTCTCGCGGTTGATCGGCTTTCCTTTAAGAATAAAATCATCGTGTTCTTTAACTCTGATTTCGATGTGGGGCTCCTCCAGAGCTAACCCTACACCACCATCCACTCTCCCAATTGCACCATTGAGGTCGATGAGCGTGATGTGAATTCTTGAGGGTGTCCTCAATTTTAGCATAGCAGGTTATTGATTTAAGGTTTAAAAACGCTTTTCGAATTGAAATGATATGCCAGAAGGCAAGGTAACTACCGGATTAATTTGCTCATTACTCCCTTGAGACCTTTCAAATAATATTCTCAACCCGAAAGAGATAATAACCACAGAGTGACAATCAGATGATATGGATGTGCAAATCGTTGAAGAGCTTTCAAAAATGCTTGCTGACAGAAAGGCAGTAACAAGAGAAGAAGTTAGGAGGGGGGCTATCAGATGTGCCCTGAAGGTTCTTGGGCCAAAGCTTGTTGATGCTGAACCTGAGTTAATAGAAGAAGTTACATGCAGTCTTATTGAATGTCCCATCACTCTCAAGAGCCTTCATTTTTCAGAAGAAGTTAAAATTGAGGACATCTCATTCTGTCATCCTCACGTTGTAAAGCCGGAAAGGGAGGATTTTGAGGAGGCTTACTTTGAGTACAAGCAATCTAAGAGGTATCTCGACGTTTTTGATATCATGCAGGAAGTCACAAATCGATTTTTTGAGGGATACGAGGCCAAAGGGAAATATATGAGGAAATACAGCAAGGATGGTAAGAACTACTACGTTTTCTTCTCAACAATTCAGGACGTGTTTGAAGACATCGACACCCACCTGAAAATAACGAAAGAAGTGGATGGAGATTATGTGGTAATCGTGCCAACTGAGGCGGAACTCAACCCGTTCTTGAAGTTCTTTAAGTGTTATTCAGAGGATGCAAAAAGAGCGGGGCTTAAAATCTGGGTCATCAATCCAGATGCAAAAACCATCGACCCCTTCATAGGATATCCAAGAGACTCTAAACTGCTGAAGGGCTTTAAGAATCCCAAAGCTGCAGCTCTTGTCAGCTCATACTGGAGAGTTGAGGTTAAGGAGCTGGATTGAGCTTTTGCTTTCATTTTTACAAGCATTTAGTTTGCGACATACTTATGTTTTCTATCTTACCGCTAAAGACTGGCTGAGACCTCTTGCATCTCAATTTCGTTCAGCATTATCAATCGGTTGAATGTTTTGCCGGTAAATATCCGGGAGTGCTTTGCTGGTTCAATCTCGAATGTTTTAACTAAATTTAGGGTTCTTACCAAATCACATCTCAGCCAACCTCTGCAACACCTTCTTCTCCCTGAAACCCAGAGCAACAACCACCCCCACCAAAAGGACATTCAGAGCTGCAAACTTATACACAGATCTCCCCGTATATCTATGC
>JAPDIT010000031.1 GCA_029259455.1 Archaeoglobi archaeon | reverse complement strand
TGGAAATCTTTTTATCGTGTTCGATTGTAAGGGTCATTGCTGGTATTTCGACTTTTAGCGTGGGCACAGAGGGTGGGGTTGAATCCCTGCCCTTAAAAATTTCCACCTTTGTTGTTACACCACCAAATTTTTTATTTTATTTTTGCGAGGCTATTACTATAATTAGTTTGAAGCTGAAAATATTTAAATACTATGAAGTATGTAGGAAGGACGAAGGTCGGGAAGATAAAAACAAATCCAACTACCGAACTTGCGATTATAAGGCTGCCAGTGGAGATGAAAGAAAAAGCTGGAAAGTTTGCGCACATCTGGAAGGTAGATGAGGACACGGTATTGATAAAGTTTAGTGAAAGCAAAGAGGTTGAAGGATTGCCAAGTGTATACTTTGGTGTGCACCAAGCGATAGGTAATGACATCGAAGAAAGGCTCAACAGATTGGAAGAGATGATTGCAAGGATGATAAAAGGGAATGCCAGAAATACAGAAAAGAAAAAACTCGAACACACAGAAAAAGTAAGCCACGGGCGGGATTTGAACCCGCGACCTCGTGCTTACCAAGCACGCGCTCTTCCTGCTGAGCTACCGTGGCTTGGGATGATTTAACAAAAAAGGAATTAAAAGCTTTCGCTGTCGTAAAAACCAGCCTCGCTGTAGGGTGTGGTCATAACACGCCTGATTCGCTTTGCTATCTTTTTTCCAACCTTTGGCACCTTAGCCAACTCCTCCTCATCTGCTGTAGCAATATTCTCTATCGTCTGGAAGTAGTCGAGAAGATTTTTCGCAATAACACTGCCAACGTTCGAAATTGATGAAACTATGTACTCCTGTTCCTCCTTCAGCGTCCTTTTTGTCTTTGCAGCATGTTCCACAACACCTCCTCTTTTCTCCTCCTGCTCCCTCCTAGCCATTGCGAAAATCAGATCCGCAGTCTCCTTTGGACCGCTGGTTCTCAATACAGGTACTCCAAAATCGATAACAAGCGATGCGATAGCCCCTCTTACTGCATTTGGATGCATTCCCCCTCTGTAAAGGTTTTCCCCTTCGATGATTATTACTGGCCTGCTGTAGGCTGATTTCAGCTTTGCAGCCTGTGAGAAGAGCCTGTCCTTCTGAATTATGCTGTTCAGAAAGTCCTCGACTGTCTTCCTCTCCACCGCAACCCTGTCACTCACGACGTAATCGGCAACTTCCAGGTTCCTCACCTCAATGCTCGCTCCGATCTCTCTCAGACGTTTCACTACTTCAGATCTGAGCTCCCTTGAATCCACAATCACCTTTATCCCAGCCTCCTCAGCCAAAGCGTACTCTCCAAGACTTCTCTGCTTCCTGTCGAGCATTCGCTTGATTTCTAGGATTTTATCGTACATCTTCCTCTCTTTCTTCATGCTGGAATAGTAGTAGGCTTCATCCCTCGTCCCCTTAGTAACCAGAACGACTATTCTCCCCTCCCTCCCCCTTCCGGTCCTCCCCTTTCTCTGAATAGCTCTGATCTCAGACGGTACAGCCTCATAAAAAACTACGAGGTCGGTTGATGGTATGTCAAGCCCCTCTTCTCCAACAGACGTTGCAACGAGAACTTTGTATTCACCCTTCCTGAACTTGTCGAGGGTCTCTATCTGCTCCTTCTGCCTCATTCCCTTGTCATTGTCTCTGCTCGCCTGTCCCACAAACTTTGCAACGGGAAAGAGTGGGGAGAGCTCGTTAACGAGCATCTCCGCAGAATCCCTGTAGTTTGTGAAAACTATTACTCTGGAGTCTGGATTTCTCTCAAACTGCTCCTTGAGAATTTCTTTCAGCTTTTCCAGCTTTGGATGTTCAGCTTTACACTTTGAGAGGGCCAAAACAGCTTTCTTGAAAATAGGATCGTTGATGATGCTCTTGGCTGCTTTACTTCCCCCTCTTGACATCCCCTCTCTCACGAGTTTTCTGAGATAACTTTTTACAGCTTTAACTCCCTGAGCCTCTATGAGCTCAACCGCGTGCTGAAGCTTCAGTATCTCGGCTAAGATAGACAATGCTTCGAATGTCTCAGAGCTACCACTCTCTGCAGCTTCTGCCTGAAGTGCCTCCTGTAAAGCCAACAAGTCTCTCTTTGATGAGTTCTCTGGAACCTCTATACCCAGCTCTCCCAGCCGCTTAAACCTTATTTTAACGCATTCCTCAAGTTTCTCCTTTACCTCCTTCATCTCATCCGGAATGTCGACCTTCACCCACTCTATTCTCTTCCTTCCGAGGTAGGGTGCGACATCGTCATCCCACTCGGTTCTGACTTCTATGGCCTCAATTCCGAGGTTCTGGATTACCTCCATTATTCTTTCCGGATCACTACCAGGAGAGGCTGTCATTGCGAGAATCAGTGGTTTTCTGGCAGTTCTCAGGTACTCTTTGGCGATGAAAACGTACGCGTAATTCCCAACCGCCCTGTGAGCTTCATCAAAAACGATGAGTATGACATCCTCAAGGCTTATCCTGCCAGCAAGAAGATCGTTCTCAATAACCTGAGGTGTTGAAACAATTATTCTCGCATTTCCCCACAACTCCTTTCTTTTTTCTGGAGGAACTTCGCCGCTAAGAGATACGATTTCCTCGACTTTCAGCACTTTTTTCAAAAACCTCGCGTGTTGCTCTACAAGAGGCTTTGTTGGGGCCAAGAAGAGAACTTTACCTTCTTCGTTCAGCAGTCTCGATGCAATTACGAGTGCAGCAATCGCCGTCTTCCCCAGTCCTGTAGGGATCACAACGAGCGTGTTCTTGGTAAGTGCAGTAGCCGCAATCGATATCTGGTACATTCTCCTCTCAATCGTGTTCTCCTTTATCAGGGGGTGAGTGATGAATTCCACAGAACTTGTTAGCAGTAGTAAATAAAAAACATACCTTTAATTCTGCTCCAAGATTTCGACTTCAAAGCTTCTCAATGTGTATAATCTTTTAAACCCCATCAACTTTAGGGCATTTAATGGAAATTGAGATTGTTAGATTAAAAACACCTTTCCCGGATCTGGATCACACTTACGTCTATGTGGTGAATTCAGAAATAATGATAGACGGTGGATTCTGCAATCCACAGAATGCGGAGAAGCTGGAGGAGTTTGATGTGAGAAGGAGGATTATTACTCACCACCACATAGACCATGTTGGCCTTGTTTTTTACAGCGAAAAGGATGTAGAGATCCACAAACGTGAACTTGAGTTTCTTGAAATATATTCAAAACCTGAGAAATTTATTGAAGACTACAAAAAGCTTTTCAGAATGTATGGAGCGAATGAAAACTACGCCGAAACTTTAAGAGTTATTGCAGCGATGAAACTAACCAAGAAGGCGAAGGTGCGCGAGATTACCAAAGACAGTCATATAATAGAGACTCCCGGACATACTGCTGGTCATGTCAGCGTGCTTATTGACGGCTGCCTTTTCAGCGGTGATTTCATTCTAAGCAGAACAACTCCAAACGTGAGTTTCTATCCCACATACACATGCGGAGTGAGTGATTATCTCAAATCGCTTGAAAAATGCCTTAAGCTAAATATATCAGAAATCTTTCCTGCTCACGAAAAGAGAATCAAAGATCCGGAAAGGAGGATTTCCCGTCTGATTGAACACTACTCATCGAGAGCGGTGGAAGTTTTTGATGCTGTAAACAGTGGACACAGAACGCTTGAGGAAATAGCTTCGAAGATAAACTGGAGCATCGGAAACTTCAGGAAATTCGACGACTTCAACAAGTTCATGGCTCTCTGCGAAACTCTCGCCTTTCTGCACTATCTCAAGGATACTGGAAAAGTTAGGGAGGAAAAATCTGATGGAAAAGTGGTTTTTACCGTATGCTGACGCTTAAAACTTGGATGATATCGCCAGCATCTTCTATGAGGTCGCTGACGTTGATGAGCTTCTCGACGAATTTTATGAAAAAGTACCACTCAGCGTAGTTTGAGAAATCGATCGCCTTCAACTTCTCGTAGATCCTCCCCTTCATACCGTCAATCTGTTCTTCAAATATCTTGATTTTCAAGAGGACATCGCTCAATCCACCCTTCTCAAGGGCGTTAAATGCATCAAGGAGTAGATAGGCCATTTTGGAGTTAATTTCTGCTATCATGATGAATTCGTCCCTCAGCTCATCTGGAATGAAATCTATCAGCAAATAAAGCATCACCAAGTCTTCGAGCTCATCGAGTATTTCGTCAAGCTCTTCCGCAAGGTTGCAGAACTCAGAGCGAAGTGCTGGAATGAATGCCCCAGAGTGAATTTTCAAAATTATGTCCCTTCTAACAGCGTCACCCAGTTTTTCCGCCTCGCAGACATCTCCGACCACAGCCTCATCGCTCCGCTCGATTATGTTTTTCATAAGCTCGCATGTGTCGATTATGAGTTCAATCTGCTTCCCGATTAGCTCTACAACCTCTCTCTCCCTTTCCCCACCAAAGACAATCTTCTTTATCCTGTCAATCATTCCTTACCACCCTTAACCTTCTCCACTACCCTGATAGCCTCTATTAAGGTTTTGGGGTAGTTGCCATACTCATCCTTCTCAAGACTCTTTACCATGTCCCATATCGTAAGCAGTGCGACACTAACTCCCGTTAACGCCTCCATTTCAACTCCGGTCTTGCCTTTAGACTTAACACTGCATCTGACTCTTATTCCAGCGCCTTCTATATCAAAGTCGAACTTCACAGATGTTATGGGGATGGGATGACACATTGGTATGAGTTCTGGTGTCTTCTTGACTGCCATAACACCGGCTACGTTTGCTGCAGCTATAACGTTTCCTTTGGCCACTTCTTTCTTCAGAATCGCCTCAATAGTAGAACTCTTTAGTTTGATATAGCCCTCAGCAACAGCGACCCTGTCTACGTCATCTTTGTCTGAAACATCAACCATCCTGACCTTTCCATCTTCGATGTGTGTGAATTCCATAACTACTGTCTCCTCAGGTAAAAATATATCTTGCCAAAACTAACAAGAGGTATGGAGGCGCTTGTTGTTGTCGACATGCAGAAGGACTTCTGTTACAAAAATGGTGCGCTCTACATCCCAGATGCCGAGGAAATTTTCGATGCCACGGCAAGAGTTGTTGAAGCTGCAAGAGAGAGGATGCCCGTAATCTTTACTCAGGACTGGCACAGAGAAGATGATGTTGAGTTCAGAATCTGGCCAAAGCACTGTGTGATGAATACAGAAGGTGCAGAGGTTGTTGATGAGCTGAATCCGAGACCAGAGGACTACTACATAAAGAAGAGGAGGTACTCAGCCTTCTTCGGGACGGATTTAGACCTCCTCCTCAGAGAGCTTGGTGTGAAAAAGCTTTACATTTGCGGAGTTGCGACAAACATATGCGTCCTACACACTGCTGGAGATGCTGTGCTGAGGGGTTATGAGGTTGAGGTCATCAAGGACTGTACCAAAGCTCTGAGCGACTACGAGTACGAGTACGGGCTTAGACACATGGAAAGTGTTTTCAATGCGAAGATAATAGAATCAAAGGATTTTTACTAATATTTTGGTTAATTATAAACTTCGTCAATTGCTGGCGAAAAGTTTATCAACCTGTTAGACTAAACACTATTTACGGGGTGCCGGTTCATCGGTAGTAGCTATCCCGCCGTCACCGCTGTTTGTTGTTTTTATCGGCACCCCTTATTCTATCAGTACTGCGTTTATAACGCCTTCCTGGCTCGGCCTGCTTGTTACTTTCGCCTTTCCTACGCTGGTCTGGATTATCGCACCTTTCGTTATAACGTTTCTCCTCGCGTAGT
This sequence comes from Archaeoglobi archaeon, assembly GCA_029259455.1. Classification (GTDB taxonomy): domain Archaea; phylum Halobacteriota; class Archaeoglobi; order Archaeoglobales; family Archaeoglobaceae; genus Archaeoglobus. The sequence continues at coordinate 8,094 of JAPDIT010000031.1, read as the reverse complement.
GCACATGGGCGGGATTTTCAACAACGCCTTCGATTTCTGCTCTTACAACCTTACCCTGTTTAGGATCGTAAACGTTAGCGTACTTTTCGGCGAAGAGCTTCAACTTGTAGTTGCCACCCCTCACTCTTACCTTTTTCACCTTTCTTTCTCCGATGAGCGTCTCTACCTGCTCTCTACCAAGCTCGTACTTTCTCTTTTTTCTGGCTTTCCTGTAGAATCCTCCACTCGGCTTTCTTCTGCTTCTTCCCTGCCAAATCATACCTTCACCACTCCTGATAGGGAATAAAATACTTCCGCTTAAAAAGTTTAGCAGCAAATGTTTATAACAATTAAATCAACTTACTGTTATGGCAGAAAACAGTTTTGTTTACAACGGAGTTGAGGTGACATGGCTGAAACACGCGGGCTTTAGGATTAAGGGTTCCAGGGTTGTGTACATCGACCCATACGACATACCTGAAGAACTTGAGAAGGCTGATGTAATCCTAGTAACACACGACCACTTTGACCACATGGACGTTAAGAGCATCAGAAAGCTCTCAAAAGATGATACGGTCGTCATACACCCTTCAGGATGTATCATCGAGGGTTTCGAGAGTTGTGAGGTAAAGCTTGGAGAGGAGACTGAAGTGAAAGGTGTGAAGGTTAAGGCTGTTCCGGCCTACAACATTGACAAGCCGTTCCACAAGGAGAACTGCGTTGGCTACATACTTGAGATTGACGGCGTTAAAATATACCATGCAGGTGACACCGACAAGATTCTGGAGATGAAAAGCATTGAGGTTGACATTGCACTTCTACCTGTCGGAGGGACTTATACGATGGATCTCGAAGAGGCAGTAGAAGCTGCCAAGGACATAAAGGCTAAGCACTACATTCCGATGCACTTCGGGGCAATTCCACAAACCTCGGCAGATCCTGAGGAGTTCAAAAGAAAGGTGAATGGTGCTGTGGTTCTTAAGCCACTCTTCTAATTTTTTGTCCCATCACTCCTCAACTCTTCTGAGCTCTGCCACGATCACGCTGTGACCCTTTCTGCACTGTTCTGGAGCGTCACCTATAATCCTCTCAACAATCACAGCATCACCGTTATTCAGCTCGATGGGGTGACAGAGGGAGTACATGCTACAGTCGTAAACGTCACAGTTCCGCCGTTCATAATGAATCTTAGCCCCCTCAACGGCAATTTTTGAATCAACAAGGGCTATTATTGGCAGCTCCACGACTTCCACAGCCACCACACCTTCATCGTGCAGCGGACACTCCTGAACAGCTCCATCCCTCAGACCGACTATCTTGTACTTCGCCCCCTCCTTAAGCTTCAAACACGTCTTCTTAATTTTGCAGCTCTCACATTCCTGTTTTCCACCGAGGAAAATGAATTCCACACCGAGTTTAGCCCAATCTTTACCGCATAAAGTAATGATTTTGTTTACTTCTTCATTCATAAGCATCACCAAATCTTCTCTGTATGGCACTATTTTAAATTTGCTCAAAGCCTGATGCTCATCATGTCCTCCGCAATAACGGCGTTGAACTCCAGATATTCAAGAATATCGTCCTTAACGCGGTGAGCCATTGGATAAAGGTGCGTGAGGTAAAGCTTCTCCGCCTTGCAGTATTTCAGCACACTCTTCAGGTTTTCCGGAGTGGTGTGGTAGTCAGCCGGGTAGTTGAAAGGGAGAGAGAGTTCATGAACCATAATGCTGCACTCAACTGAGATGAATTCCCTGAATGCCCTTGTATCTCCACTTATTGCTATCGCATCGTCAATTACATAACCTCTGCTCTCGATTGAGTGTATGGTCGGAATCGCCCTTATCCTCACATCTTCCTCAAATTCCTCTCTTTCATCAACGGTAAACCTCAGCTTTCCCCTTAAATACGGGTATGCCTCAAGAAGAGAGTCTAAAAAAGCCTTCGTTCCCTCAGGCCCGTATATTCTCAGCTCCTTCCCACCAAGAAGCCACCTCGCCTTGAGAATGTTCGGGAGGTCACCATTGTGGTCGAGGTGGTGGTGGGTTATGCAGACCGCATCTATATCGTTAACGCTTACCCCCAACTCCTCCAGCCGGTGGTAGCTTCCGATTCCGCAGTCGAAAAGGATTTTTGAGCTGCCTGTATCAATTAAAATCGAACTTTGGGCTTTGTTTCCGTAGGGAACAGAAACACCTGTTCCGAGGAAGGTTAGCTTCAACCTTTCACCCCCATCATTTCGCAGATTTCAGCTATAACTGGCTCCTTAAGCAAGTCTTCCCCTGAAATCACCTCAAAATGCTCCTTGATCGACTCACCAACATTCCTACCGAGAGTGTGCCAGTGGCTTGAAACGTAAAACTTGACACCCTCTTCGGGCGTTGTGAATTTTCGCACCTCGAAGGCCCACCACCTCCCGTCCTCGATGAAGGGAGCAAACTCTCTCCTCTTTGAAATAAATTTCTTAACATTCCTCTCGTCCTCAAACAGGGGGCCAATTTTCCTGAAGACTCTAGAAATTTGCGTAATCTGGCATTCAAACAGCAGGTAGCAGAATTTCTCGGCAGCTTTGAAGGTGCAGCGGAGTGGCATGAAGTTTTCCCTCTCCAGAAACTCGAAGATTTTCCTTGAAGCCCTTTCGAGCTGCGGATAGAGGTTGTCCTCCACTATGTCCGGTCTTCTGAACTTTACGGCGAAAACCGCAGTCCCCCTCTCTCCAATAATTTTTCTCAGCCTTTCAGGCTCAACCTTCGCTTTCGGTTTGGGTTTGAAGAACTCCAGAGACGGGTTCTCCAGAAACTGCCTTGAGAGGTAGACAAATCTTGCAAGGTTGTCGATGTTCAGGTTCGCGGCAACGTTCCTCTTCTCGTCCACCGGGTCGACAACAAAGAACTCCTCTCCCTTCCTCACCTCTCCCCTTGCAACATCTATCACAGTTCTCCTCGTCCATCTTCTTGCATTTCTGAGGGTTTCGAGAAATGAGCCGTAGAAAACAATCAAAAGCTCGCAAAGGTAGCCTGAAAATCCCCTGACCTTGTACTCAGCTCCATAAATTCCGTTGGCCTTCAAAAAACCCTTCAACAGCCTTACTTCATTCTCCTTTCCTTTAATCCTGCCCTCAAGCCATTTATGGTGGAAAGGTGTTCTATCGACAGCGGACTTAATGTTTCTCGGTTCCTTTAGCTTGTAGCACGGCACTACGTCAACTTCAACACCCTTAACCACTCCATGAACGTAGGGATGTTCAGCATACCTTATCTCGTAGCTGTCGAGCACGGCCTTTCCGATTTCAAGTCCCTTCTCTCTGAGTTCTTCCTTAGGCATGTGTTCCGGAAAGAGGAGGAACACGTCTATCTCAAGGCTGCCCTTAAGCCAGGTGTTCCTCGCATAGCTTCCAACGAAGACGTATTCCACCCCCAGACTGTCGAGTCTCCTCCTAAGTTCTTCTTCTGCCTCTTTTCCCCTCCTTATTTCTTCCTCTTCAGGCAGAACAAGTTTAAGGGCTTCCTCAATTACCTCCTCCACCTTCATTCAAATACCCTCAAATCCTTGTATATGGGCCCCTTAGGGGTAAGGATACTCTGTTTGAGCCTGAAACTCCTTATCTCCATCTCGCCAAAGTTCTCAGATGCATGCCTCTTTATGACTTCAGAAACCTCAGGATTTTTCCTTTTCACTCTTCCAACTGTGAGGTGAGCCTTGAATTCCTTGTCCCTCCTGAAACCGAGTTTCTTGAGCTTCTCGTAAATGTTGTTCGCGAGACCTGTAAGCTCACCACTCTCCTTAACCCCAACCCACACAACTCTCGGTGAATTCACGTTCGGAAAAGCCCCTACTCCCTCAAATAAGATCTTGAAAGGCTCGAATTCAACCTCCGAGAGCTTTTCTTCAATCTTCGAAACTTTGCTCTCATTCACCTCTCCCAGAAAAAGCAGCGTGATGTGAAGATTTTCAGGCTCAACAGCCTTAACACCATTAATCCTTGAAAGCTCGCTCAAGACTGGTTTAATTTTTTCTCTTATTGGGTCATCCACATCAACAGCAATGAATAGTCTCATCAATTCGAAGTTGCTTGACGGATTATTAACCTTTGGACTTCGTGAGGAAGTATGCAACGACTACCAGCAATGCGGCATCACAGCGCTGTAAACTGGCGCGTACTTTAACCCTCCTTATCACTTCCTCCTCCATGCAGCGATACCGGCAATCGCTATTAACGCCAGTGCGACCTCAAACCCGGGCATTCCTGCCCCTCTTTCCGCATAATCTGGAATTTCCTCTGTGATATATTTCTCTACATCAAATTCAACCTCTTCCTCTTCTACGTCCTTCGGCACTATCTTTGTTGGTGCAAGCTTGATCACGTCCTTCCAGTTCTTAACCAGCTCCCCCTCCCTCCATATCTCAAGCTTCATGTAGTTGTACTCGTCAGGCAACACAAAGTCCGCCTCAATGATGTTCGTCTTCCCCTTCTCTAGAGTCGTGTTCATCCACTCCTCGTCAACAAGAGCGTTCGACTCGGCCTGAACGACCTTTATCCTTGTCACAACGTTGTAATCATCCACACTCTCAACGTAAAACCGAGCTTTGAACTCAACATCACCATCTTTAACACCGGTAAGCAGAAAATCGGCACCTTGCATTGAAGCTTCAAGCTGCATATTCTCCGCCACAAGGCTCCTTAGGTTTTTCAGTTGAAGATGTCGCAAGCTGAGAACTTTATCCTCGTGCATCAACATCAGCTCAATTCTGTAGTCCCTCGTTTTCTCAAAAGGTATTGTCAGCAAAGCCTCGTACTTTGAATCCGGGATTTTAAAACTCTTTTTAACCTCATCCAAAAGCAAACCGGTCTGGTAATCGCGTAAATCTTCGCCCTTATCGTGAATTCGTTCAGATTTACCTTGTTTACTTCGGAAATAAAAGTTATGACAACGTGGCTTTCGTTTACAGCTTCAAGCTTCATGTCAATTTCCCCAAACCAGCCATAAACTCTCGAACTTTGAAGAAGCAAGTGATACAGCAACGGCTGCTATTGCTATCAGACTATTGCTACAATAACAACCTTTTCATTCATTGTTGTCACTTGACATCAATGTGTTTTTAATAAGTTTTCTTGCTATTCAGCAACTTTTCCAGAGTGACAGCCCTCGATACAACTCAGACTCCTCTTAATTCTGTATTCTCTTTAAGTCTGTAAGCTTGCGAATAAACGTCCTTTTATTAACTCCTTCCCCCTTGCTCATTTTTTGATCTCCTCAACTACATCTCTGAGTAGCCTAACGGAACATAGTTACAATCTTCAGTTATATGAAATATGAAATATAATACTTAAAAAAACTTTGTTTCAAATGTGCTCTAAACCTCCTCATACACCTTGATAAATCTCATGTACCATTCGAACTCTTTCTCGTTGACAAGGTGTATTTCGAAAGGCGAGTTCACTCCTATCTTTCGGAAAATCTCCGCAGCAATTCTGCTTCTCTCCCCCATCGACTCAGGCATGTTCTTAGACCAGACCAGCACATCGATATCACTAGCAGGAGTATGCTTTCCCTCAACAACCGAGCCGAACACAATTACGCGGACATCTCCGAGAATTTTTTCTGTAACCTCCTTTACAGTTTTCGCGTAATCCCTATAGTTTTCGAAGTACTTCCTTTCTTCTTCGACTATTTCTCTCCAGACGTCCATCATAGTGCCTCGACGAATTTTATTATTCTCCTCGCCACCTCAAGCATATTCTCCACTTCCTTTCGCTCGAATTCTGTGGGGATGTACCTCGACGTTATGTACGCGTTTTCGAGGTTCGATATCCTGTCGATGTTTTCACTCAAAAATGCCTCAATATCCTCTTCTTTTCCTACCGTCTTTCCTATTTCTCGCAGTAACCTCTTTATCGAGTGTGTTCTCGGATACTCGCCAAGGAGCAAGAAGAGCTTATACTTCAAAAACAACTCTACCGCCTGCTGCAGGCTGAAGGCTGCAAGATCATATACCCCTTCTTCGAGGAGTCTCTCAGCATTCCTAAAGAAATTCTCCGACCGAATCCTCAAAATATCGATTTCATCACGGGACACAAAACTATTTTGTTTGGAGAATATATAAGTGCTACTGAAGTCTTGCATGAGCTTGTGGCTGATTAAGGAGTGAACTTGTTTTAAGTTTTGAAAAATTAAACCGATTTCTGCGATTGAAAAACATTGGTCTCGTTAAAATCGGGTAGAGTTCAAAAAACCAGAGTGTGAGAATCAAGACTTAAATTACTTTATCCTACATACGGGACAGCACTATTCTTAACAGCACTATTCTTACGAAATGGATAAAGTGTTTTTGAAGAACTGGAATTGCCTCGACCCAGATTTAATCTAGATGTTGGTTCCGGAACCCATGCGGAACAAACCGGGAAAATTATGATTGGGGTCGAAAAATCTTGAAGAAAGAGGACCCTGACGTTGTTCTAGTTCAGGGTGATACCAACAAAGGTTTTGGCTGGAGCTTTGACACGGTGAAGCTGTACATCAAAGTCGGACAGTTGAAGCTGGTTTGAGGAGCTTTGACAGAAGAATGCCAGAGGAAATCAACAGGTTGCTGGTAGATCACATTTCTGACTACTTGTTAGCCCCGACTGAAAAGGCCAAGCAGAATTTGCTGAGAGGTGTAGATAAGAACAAGATATTCGTCACCGGGAACACCGTCGTCGATGCAGTTTATCAGAATTTAGAGGTGGCTAAAAGAAAAGTGAACGTGCTGAAGGCCTTTGGTTAAAGCCTCGTAAATATTTCCTTGTAACTGCTCACAGACAGGAGAATGTGGATGTTAAAGAAAGGTTGAAGGTTTTAGAGTTAATTTTCCAAGAGTTCTCTCTCTGCCTGGTATATTTCCAATTCACCCGAGAACTCGAAGAAGGATTAGAGAGTTTGGGTTAAGTTTGGACAGAGTTGAGGTTGTCAGTCTTCTGGGCTTCCTTGAGTTTTTTGAGTTAGAGGCAAAGCAAAGCTCGTTCTGACGGAGTCAGGAGAGTGCAAGAAGAAACCTGTATTTTGGGGTTCCTTGCGTGACTTTGAGGGATAATACAGAAAGACCTGAAACTCTTGAGGGATCAAGTGTTCTAGCAGGAACCAACCCCAAAAGAATTTAGAGTGTGAGGATAAGCTTAACAGGGAAAGAAGCTGGAAAAATCCATTTGGTGACGGAAAAGCTGGAAAAAAGGATTATTAAGATAATCAAAACCGATTTAAATGGTTCCTAAAAGAGAAGTTGAGATATGGTGGTACAGATAGAGATTGTCTGAACGTTAGATATATATTAGAAAACATTAAAAGGTGCAAAAGTATGCGCATCGCCATTATCGGGCTGAGAGGTATTCCCGCAAAATACGGGGGGACGGAAGTATTTGTGGAAGAGATTGTAACAAGACTGAAAGGCAAATTTGATTTCTACGTTATGCATGAAGACAGCAAGTTCTACGAGGACTCGTATCACGGCATAAGGAGGATCCACGCACCGGCAATCGAGAGCAAAAGCACCAGCATACCCACAATAAACGATTTAATAACGACTATTTATCTGTATTCGAAACATCACGACAAAATTGACTTGTTCTACTTCCTCGGACCTGACAGCTCTCCAGCGGCGATTCTGCCAAAACTGGGAAAAAAGAAAGTGCTGATAAATCCGGATGGCATTGAATGGAAACGTTTGATAAGAAGATCTCGTTTCGCCCCTTTTTACCTCCTTCCCCTTTACCTGATCACGATGATTTACATGTACTTTATGGAGTTTCTGTCGTGTAAATTGGCCGATGTGGTGGTTGCTGACTCCCGCGGAATACAGAAACATCTGGAGCAAAAACACAAACCCAGAAAAATAGTGTACATCGCGTACGGGGCGAGGGAGCTGGTCACACCTGCAGTGTCAAAAGAGGAGGAGGCAGAAATACTGGGCGGATACGAACTCAATCCAGGGGAGTACTATCTGACGGTGGCAAGGATAGTTGCCGAGAACAACATCCACATGGAAGTTGAAGGGTTTAAAAGGTCAAAGTCAAAGAAAAAACTCGTTATAGTCGGGAACTTCAACAGAAAGGATCCTTACACGAAGCATCTGCTTAAATTAAAG
>JAPDIT010000052.1 GCA_029259455.1 Archaeoglobi archaeon | reverse complement strand
GAAATTGATGAAGAAGTTGTGGTATCTGCAAAGGGGTGAAAAGATGCCAGTTGGTGCGGTTCTGGTTATCGGGGGTGGAATTGCGGGGATTCAGTCTGCCTTAGACTTGGCGGAGTCCGGATTCAAGGTTTATCTGCTTGAAAAACTTCCGGCAATCGGCGGAAGAATGTCCCAGCTCGACAAAACATTCCCTACCAACGACTGTTCGATGTGCATCCTCTCACCGAAGCTCAATGAGGTGGGGAGGCACGAGAACATTGAGATAATAAACAACGCTGAGCTTGTGGGTGTGGAGGGTGAGGCGGGAAACTTCAAGGTTAAGATCAAGAAAAAACCACTCTATGTTGATCCAGCTAAGTGTACAGGTTGTGGAGCGTGCAGCGAAGCCTGTCCGGTGAGTGCGATTGATGAATACAATGAAGGCTTGAGCTATCGCTCCGCCATATTCCTCCGCTATCCGCAGGCAGTCCCCAAGGTTTACTCGATTGATAAAAGCAAGTGTATCGGATGTGGAATCTGCCAGAACGTCTGTGTGGCTAAAGCCATTGACTACAATCAGAAGGAAGAGGAAATCACCATTAACGTTGGCACAATCATCCTTACTCCCGGAGGTAAGCTCGCTGACCCGGTTAAGAGAGAAGAATACGGATATGGAATTTTCCCGAACGTTATAACAAGCATCCAGTTCGAAAGACTGCTTTCAGCAACCGGTCCGTTTGAGGGACACGTGGCTCGCCCTTCTGATGGTAAAGAGCCGAAGAAGATTGGTATAATTCAGTGTGTGTGCAGCAGAGACGCAAAAGCGAACGAATACTGCTCGTCCGTCTGCTGCACCTATGCAACAAAGCACGCAATCATTGCAAAGGAGCACATTCCAGATGCAGAGATTCACGTCTTCATAATGGACCTCAGAACGTTCGGTAAAGGCTTTGAAGAGTATGCGAAGAGGGCTGAAGAGGAGTATGGAGTGAAGTACCACAGAGGGAGAGTTTCTATGGTAATGCAAAAGAAGAACGGAAACCTGCTTCTAAAGTACGAAAAGGATGGGAGGAGCTACGAAGAAGAGTTCGACCTTGTAGTCCTCTCAGTTGGCTTCGAACCGCCGGAAGATATGAAGAGGTATGCCGAAATTCTCGGCATTGATCTTAACGAATACGGTTTTGTTGAGACCGACACGTTCAACCCGATCTCCACATCAAAGCCCGGAATTTATGTTGCAGGTGTTGCATCAGAGCCAAAGGACATTCCGGAAAGCGTGGCTCAGGCGAGCGGTGCAGCGGCAAAAGCTTCGAGCATAATCGCCTCCGAGAGAGGGAAGCTGATAACAAAGAAGGAGTACCCGCCGGAGAGGGATGTTACCGGTGAGCCACCGAGAATTGGTGTGTTTGTCTGCCACTGCGGTATAAACATCGCTTCGATGGTTGATGTGGAGAGGGTTGCCGAATTTGCCAAGACGCTTGATGACGTTGTATTTGCCGACCACCTGCTTTTTACCTGCTCCGCCGATTCTCAGGAGAGAATTAAGCAGGCAATAAGAGATTACAACCTGAACAGAGTTGTTGTCGCTGCCTGCACCCCCAGAACTCACGAGCAGCTTTTCAGGAACACGCTGAGAGAAGCCGGACTCAACCCATACCTGTTCGAGTTTGTGAATATAAGAGAGCACTGCTCTTGGGTGCACACTGACAGGGAAAGAGCCACTAAGAAGGCGATGGAGCTTGTGGCAGCTGGTGTTGCGAAGGCTAGGGATCTTGAGCCGCTGCAGTACATAGAGGTCGATGTAACGAAGAAGGCGCTTGTTATCGGCGGTGGGCTTGCAGGGATGACCGCTGCTCTGGAGCTTGCAAATCAGGGAATCGAGATATTTCTGGTTGAGAAGGAGGAGAAGCTCGGTGGCAATCTGCAGCACATATACTACACCATAGACGGCAAAGACCCGCAGGAGTTGCTGAGGGAGCTTGTTGAAAAGGTGGAAAGCAACCCGCTGATCAAGGTTTACAAGAAGGCGAGAGTTGAGAGTATTGAGGGCTTCGTCGGAAACTACACGAGCAGGATAGTGACTGAAGAGGGTGTTGAGGAGGTTCAGCACGGCGTTGTCATCGTCGCTACTGGAGCTAAGGAGTACAAGCCGAGGGAGTATCTCTACGGCGAGCATCCCAGAGTTGTGACGCAGGTTGAGTTCGAGCACATGCTCGTCAACAGGGATGTTCCGAATGACGTGATAATGATCCAGTGTGTGGGTAGCAGAAATGATGAGAGGCCGTACTGCAGCAGGATATGCTGTCAGACTGCGATAAAGAACGCTCTCAAGCTGAAGGAGCTTAATCCGGATGCCAACGTCATGATTCTGTACAGGGATATAAGAACATACGGCTTCCTTGAGAAGTACTACAAGGAAGTAGCGGAGAAGGGAGTCGTGTTTGTCCGCTACGACCCAGATAACCCACCAAAAGTGAGGGTTGAGGACGGAAGGCTTGTTGTGGAGTTCTACGATGAAATTCTCGGAGATACAATCATCGCTGAGCCGGAGTATGTGGTTCTGAGTGCTGCAACCGTCCCCAACGATGAAAACGAGGAGATTTCGAAACTTCTCAAGGTTCCGCTCGACGCCAACGGCTTCTTCCTCGAAGCTCATCCGAAGCTCCGTCCTGTTGACTTCGCTAGTGAGGGTGTATTTCTGGCGGGAATGGCTCACAGCCCCCGCTTAATACCTGAAACGATATCCCTCGCCTACGCTGCCGTCTCAAGGGCTCTGACAGTACTGACCAAGGACAAGATAATCATGGAGGCCACCAAGGCAGAAGTTGTCAAGGAGAGGTGCGATGCATGCGGAATGTGCGTCAAAGCCTGCCCGGTTAACGCAATCGAGATAACAGAGTACGAGACGAGGGTGGGGGTGGAGCGTAAGGCTACAGTAAACAAAGCAGTCTGCCTCGGCTGTGGTGTTTGTAGTGCTACCTGTCCAAAGGCTGCGATAGTCGTTAAGGGATTCACGTTCAACCAGATTAAGGACATGGTTGATGCTCTGGAAGAGGTAGATGTGATACTGGCGAGGTGATGTGCATGGAGTTTGATCCCAAAATCATAACCTTTGCATGTAACTGGTGCAGCTATGCCGGTGCGGATCTGGCAGGAACGAGCAGGCTGAAGTATCCGGACAATGTGAAGATAATCAGAGTGATGTGTTCAGGAATGGTAAACCCCGGATGGGTTCTGAGGGCATTCAGGCAGGGGGCTGATGGTGTTGTTATAGCAGGCTGCCATCCAGGAGACTGCCACTACACCGTCGGAAACTACTACGCCAAGAAGAGGTACATACTTTTGAAGGAACTGATGAAGTTCGTCGGTTTTGATGGTGAGAGGTTCAAGCTTCTGTGGGCCTCGGCTTCGGAAGGAAAGCTGTTTGCAGAAGAGATGACCGCTTTTACCCAGAAAATTAAGGAGATGGGCCCGCAAGAAAAGTTGAGGAGGAAGATAGAATGAACTCCGAAATTCTTGAAAAAATTAAGGAGGAGTGCAGAAAGCTTCCCGATGACATCAGCTACATAGTCGGCTTTGTTAGAAAGCGGGGAGAGCCGAGAGAGGTTCTGAAAGTTCTCAAACCCGATGAGGTTGACAGGATGTCATTCTCACCTCTTTCCTTCAACAATCCTGCAAGAATCGTGATGGATCTGATGAAATCCGATGGTAAGATTGCGGTGATTGCGAAGGGGTGCGATGCAAGGGCACTAAAGCAGCTTGAGAAGGAAGAGAAGATTGAAAGGGAAAGATTGTACATCATCGGTGTTTCCTGCCCGGGAGTGATTGACTACAGGAAGTTCAGAAACGCTGTCAAATTCCGCCTTCCCGAAATCGAGAGTGTCGAGCTTGTCGGTGATGAAGTTATCGTTAAGGCTAATGGAGAGGAGCAGAGAATTCCGTTCAGTGAGGTCATTTTTGAGAACTGCCTTTACTGCGAGCAGCCCACACCAAAGGATTACGATGTGTTAATAGGAGAGCCGAGAGAGGGAAAACTGGACTTTTCGGACATAGAGGAGTTTGAAAAGCTTGACAGGGAGGAAAGGTGGAGCTACTGGATGGAAGTTTTCAGCAAATGCATACGCTGTCACGCATGCAGGCAGGTCTGCCCGCTCTGCTACTGTGAGGAGTGCCTTGTAGACCCATCAAACCTTGCGGTTTCACCAATGACTCCGGCTGAGGAGAAGGCCGCATATCCAAGAGTTCTCGGAAAGACTGTGAATGCTTCCGACAACATGGTGTATCACCTTATAAGAGTGCTGCACCACGCAGGAAGGTGTGCTGGTTGTGGAGAGTGCGAGAGAGCTTGTCCGATGGAGCTACCATTGTTGAAGCTGGAGAGGAAGCTCAAGAAAGTCGTTTACGAGGTTTTCAACTACAGCCCGGATGAGGAGATACCGTTCCTCTCAAAGCTTGACATTCTTCCAGAGGGGTGATGCTGATGAAAGTCTACGAAGGTAATTTCCTGAAGGATGTTGTTGCAAAACTGCTCGATGACGGATACAGAGTTTATGCTCCGGTTAAGGAGAAGAACTATCACGTTTTCAAGGTTGTTGAAAATGCCGATGAGGTCGATTTCGACTACATAAACACTAGGAGGTCACCGAAGGATGTAACTTTCCCCGAAAATGAGGTTCTGATGAAGTACGGCGAGTGGGTTGAAGAAATTCCTGCTCAGGCAGACAAAACTGCCATTGTTGGAATCAGGCCATGCGACATACAGGGATTAAGGCTCATGGACAGAGTATTTCTTGAGGACATCACCGATCCGTATTATGAGGCGAAAAGGAAGAATCTGCTTGTTGTTGGCTACGCCTGCAACGAGGCTGGTGATTACTGTTTCTGCACGAGTGTTGGTTTGAGTCCATTCAAGAGTGATTACGCGGATATCATCGTAACAGAGCTGGGTGATAAGCAGGTTGTGGAGATTCGGAGTGAAAAAGGAGAAGCTGTAGCTTCAAAATTTGATCTAAGCGATGCGAGCGATGAGGATGTGAGCAGAAAGAAGGAGCTTGAGCAGAAAGTGCTCAGCTCATTCGTTAGAAGTGTAAACACGGAGAATCTGAAGGAGAGGATGGCCGAAGCCTTTAACAGCGACTACTGGAAGGAGGTTGCAGAGAACTGCGTGAGTTGCGGAATATGCACGTATCTCTGCCCGACCTGCTTCTGCTTCGACATATTCGATGACGGTGAGCTTAAGGGTGTCAGAATAAGAGCTTGGGATAGCTGTCAGTTCCCTCTGCACACACTCGAGAGCTCAAGCCACAATCCAAGGAGAGAGAAATGGCAGAGGTTGAGAAACAGGTTCTATGACAAGTTCTACTACATGCTTGTCAGGAAAGGAGAGTTTTACTGTGTGGGATGCGGAAGGTGCATTGCAGCCTGTCCTGTGGGTATAGATATTGCTGAGGTAATCAACAATATTCCGTCGGGGGTGTGAAACAATGAGTTCCGTTCTTGATGAGCCAATGAAAAATCCGTATTTGCCTTACAAGGCCGAAATTGTAGAGATTCGAGATGAAGTGAAGGGAGTCAGGCCGATAAAGACATTCAAAATCAGGCTTATCGAGAGAGAGAGATTTGACTACCAGTCTGGGCAGGGATGCCTCGTTTCGGTCTTCGGGAGGGGTGAGAGCTGGTTCACCATAGCCAACTCCCCCACTCGTCCCGACCTTGAGTTCAGTGTCCTCAAGACGGGAAAGGTGACGACGAAGTTGCACGAGATGGAGGTCGGAGATGTTGTGGGAATAAGAGGACCTTTGGGCAGAGGATTTCCGCTTGAAGAGTGGAAGGGTATGAACATAATCACCATCGGTGGTGGTATTGGCCAAACTCCCTTGAGATCAATCTACCAGTATGTTATCGACAACGAGAAGGATTATGGAGACCTCACAATCGTTTACGGGGCGAGAACATCCAAAGACCTGTGCTACAAGGATGAGCTTTTCCAGCTTAAAGAGCAGGGTTACAATGTTGAGCTCTCTATAGACAACCCGGAGCCTGACTGGCCGTATTTTGTTGGATTCGTGCCGGACAATTTGAAGAGGATTAAGCCAGACCCGAAGGACACAATTGCTATAACCTGCGGTCCGCCGATAATGATAAAGATAACTCTTGGAGTGCTGAAGGATTTGGGATTCAAAGAGAATCAGATATACACAACACTTGAAAGGAGAATGAAGTGTGGAATTGGTAAATGCGGAAAATGCAAGCTTGAGAGCGTTTACGTTTGCAGGGATGGGCCGGTGTTCAGATATGATGAACTTTCAAGATTACTTGAGGAAGCGTAAGGGGTGGTAGTATGCCCATTAATCTGAAAGAAGAGAGAGATCCGGAACTTGTGAAGCAAATTGTTGAGGTTGGGGGTGAAGATCTGCTGAAATGTTACCAGTGCGGAACGTGCGTAGCTGACTGCCCAACCGGCATAGCTGATGAACCGCTTAGTGTGAAAAGACTGATTCACATCGCCAAGCTGGGGCTGGCTGAAGTGCTAATAGAGGATGAGAGTCCCTGGATGTGCGTAACGTGCACTGGCTGTGAGGAACGCTGTCCGAGAGAAGCGAGGCCGTTTGAAATAGTTCTTGCAATAAGGAGGTGGCAGTGCTTGGAGGATGAAACCTACATTCCTCAGGCTTTAACTGAGATTTACGAGAGAGGTCACACTCAGAATGTGGTAAATCCGATGAGAGAGGAGCTTGATCTGCCAGAGATAAAGACCGTTGCAACGAGAGAAGATTTGCTGGAGAAGTTCAGACAGCTGTTGAGAGAAACCAGAGTCGTGAAGGAGCACGGATACATGTTCGGGATAATGGAGGGATGAACATGAAAATCGGACTTTTCTTGGGATGCAACATGCCAGCTTTGAGGCCTGACGTTGAGAAGGGTATAAGGGTCTCACTTGCATCACTTGGTGTTGAGATTGTTGACCTTGAAGGAGCTGCATGCTGTCCCGCTTACGGAACTTTCTGGTCAGCAGATGAGGAAGCTGCACTTGCTGTTGGAGCATGGAATTATTCGATAGCAGAAAAGATGGGAGTTGATATGGTTGTGCAGTGCGGAAGCTGCTACTCAACGCTGAAGATGAGCAGGCACAAACTCATTAACGGGAAACTGCAGGAAATTAACGAGAAGTACCTGTCAAAGGTCGGGGCGAAGTATGAGGGAAAGAGTGACACCAAGCACATAACGGACTTCCTATACAATACTATAGGAGTTGACAAAATAAAAAGCAGCCTGAAATACACAATGAAGGGCTTAAAGGCCGTTGTACAGGTGCCCTGCCATACAATCAGGCCGAGCAAAATTCTTGGCTTTGACGATCCTGAAAACCCCCAAGTTCTGAAGGAACTGACGAGAGCTTTAGGAGCAGAAGTTCCAACCTTTACGAGAGACAAGCAGTGCTGTGGTGGAGCAGGAGGTTATGCAAGGCACAACAGAGGGGCTGCGCTGGAATTCCTCAAGCTGAAACTCGATTCAATGAAGGAAGAAGTCGATCCAGACTGCATTGTCGTATCATGCATCACGTGTCTTATGTGGATGGATGAGGCTCAGGAGGAGATGAGAAAACTTGGGATGATAGACTACAGCATCCCCGTTTTCGATTACAACCAGCTTCTTGCAATCTGTCAGGGACATGATCCACAGAAAGTTGCGAGAATCGCAGCGACGCCAAGAGATGAGGTTATAGCCAAGATTCTTGAGAATAAAGTTTGATTTTTGTTTTTAATTTTTGGATCATTTCGGTATTTCACTGGAAAACTCATAAATTTCGAATGTCATGAAAAAGTGGTTTGCTCTAACTTCAACCATCATCTTCTGGGGATTGGCCTTTACGGCCATAAAGTATTCCGTGAAGTTTCTCTCACCCATTTCAGTCGCATCTCTAAGATTTGCCATCGCAAATGTCCTGTTTGCATTGCTCATCGTCAAAGGAAAAAGAATTAGGTGGGATGATCTACCAAAGGTTTTTGCTCTCGGAGTCTTTGGCGTTTCTGTTTACCACATCTCTCTTAATCTCGGAGAGGTTTACATCTCGTCTGGAGTTGCGAGTGTCGTAGTTTCACTCGCTCCAATCTTCGTCCTATTTCTTTCTGCAATTTTTCTGAAGGAAAAGATAACCTACGGTAAGATTTTCGGAATCATACTTGCTTTTGCCGGAGTTGCTGTAATATCTGATCCGTCATACGACAACATTTGCGGAATAGCGCTTGTTATGGTTAGCACAATAGCTGCGGCAATCTACACAACCTTCGGGAAGAGTCTGCTTTCAAAGTACGACCCCGTAACTCTGACCAGCAACGCGATGATTCTGGGAGCAATTCCGCTCTACCCATTTCTTCCTGAATCAATTCTTTCCTTGCAGGGCGATCCGGGTCTGATAGCATCAATAGTTTTCCTTGGGATATTCTCGACTTTTCTTGGATATCTCGGCTGGTATTACTTCCTTGAAAAGGAAGAGGCTTCAAGAGCATCGGTATTCCTGCTCGCCATCCCGGTGGTTTCCTTGATTGCGGGTAGCGTTTTGCTTTCAGAGCTTCTCACAATCAAAACCCTTGCCGGTTCTGGGTTGGTGCTTTTGGGAATATACATTGTGCTGAGAAAGAGATAAATCCAGTCATGAGAAATAGCAGTATGACAAAGCTTGAGAACATCTACTGCGCGAGGTGCGGTTCGGAGTTTGACCTCAATGTGAGAAGAACGACGAGCTATTCAGGCCCGCTCCACATCCCCAACCTCTACTGTCCTTTCTGCGGTTCGAGGAGGTTGATGAAGAAAAAAGGGATCTTCTTCAACTCATCCCCTTAGCGTGGCTTAAAATATGCTTCAGCGAGCCTTTGATAATCTCAATCCCCAGCCTAACAGCCTTGCTCGAACCAGGAAGGCAGAAGATGACCTTATCTCCAACAATACCTGCGGTAGCCCTTGAGAGAATTGCGGAGTATCCAACCTCCTGATAGCTCACCATTCTGAAAATCTCCCCGAAACCATCAATTTTTTTCGTAAAAAGCGGCTCCACAGCCTCAACTGTAACGTCTTTCGGATTTAACCCAGTGCCACCTGTTATAAGGCAAACGTCAGCCTCTTCAAGAGCCTCAAAGACAGCTTTTCTTATCAGCGTAATGTCGTCAGGGACGAGAAAGTAGTTAGAAGCACCAAAGCTCTCCACGAGTATCTTCCCGGAAGCATCGTCTTCGGGAATGTTCTCCACACCCTTGACATCACCATACTTCTCATACCTGCTTGTGGAGACTGTTATGACGGCAACCTTGTAATCCATATCCTTTTCGTGCATCAGAACCACCTTTCAAGAGTTGCCTGAGTTGACTTCAACGCCTTCAGCTTTTCTAAGGCTTTTTCAACCCTCTCCCTGCTGAAGTCATGCTCCTCGCAGAGGAACTCAATTGCTTTTTCAAAATCGGGCTCCCTGAACTCGATCTTGTAGTCATCGGTAACGGGAGGGTTGAGGAAAAAGTTCCTTATCTCCTCAACGTGTGGTATGTCCACTTTCAGTGCTTTGAGCGCTCTGAAAATATCTCCGTAGGTTTTGATGTAGTTCAAAGCCTTCTTCACACCGACACCCTTCACACCCTCGTTGTAGTCCGTGCCGACAAGAATTGCTATATCTACAAGCTGCTCTCTCGTCAAACCGAGTCTTCTGAGATTTTCTTCAAGAACTATTATCTCAGGCTTCACGTCAATATACACATTTTTACCGGGGAGCTTTCTCTTTCCGGTTATGGCGAGATTTCTTGCCAGCCTTGGACTTCCGAAAAGGAGAGAATCATAATCCTGACTTCCTGTAAATTCCACATCGCCTTTTGCCGCCATGTATGCTGCCTGAGCCTCTCCCTCTGAGGGTGCATCAAGATAGGGGATGCCCATGTAGCTCAAAAGCGTCTTTGCAGATTCCACAATATACTCGTCAACCCTTCCCGCTGCCTGTGCGTACTTCTTCGCTTCTTTGTCTCCAGCCTGCAAAGCTGCGATCCACATCTCCTCCG
Organism: Archaeoglobi archaeon; assembly: GCA_029259455.1. Lineage (GTDB taxonomy): Archaea > Halobacteriota > Archaeoglobi > Archaeoglobales > Archaeoglobaceae > Archaeoglobus. The sequence goes on along the minus strand of JAPDIT010000052.1, from coordinate 4,448 downwards.
CCTCGGCTCTCCTTTTCTTTCTCTCCTCAATTTCAGCCCTCTTGAAATCAGGAGGTTCTCCATCAAAAACGAATACTGGTCTTATTTCAATCTCAACCATGTTTGAAACCCTGTATAGGATTCCGGAAAGGTGAGATGTAATCCTGCCCTGCGAATCCTTTAGCGGTGTACCGTCAGGCTGTCTTATAATCGATATGAACTGGTAAAGCGTGTTAAACGCATCGATTGCAATCCTCTTCCCAGAAAAGTACTCAAGCTCGACCTCTTCCCTCTCAAAGAGGTCGCCAATATCTGCACCCATGATAAATCTTGATAAGAATGCTTAAAAATCTTTACTGAGAAATGAAATTGATGAAGGCGGTTATACTCGCCGCTGGATTGGGCAAAAGGCTTGGCGGTGTTCCAAAACCGCTTCTGCGAGTCGGTGGGTGTGAGATAATCCTGAGGACGATGAAGCTCCTTTCCCCACACGTCTCCGAGTTCGTTATCGTGGCAAGCCGTTACGCTGACCAGCTCGACAACTTCCTTAAGGACAAGGGCTTCAGGTACAGAATAGTCAGACACAACCACCCTGAGAAAGGAAACGGCTACTCCCTGCTTGTAGCCAAGGATTATGTAAAAGGAAGGTTCATTCTGACGATGGGCGACCATATTTACAGCGAGAAGTTCGTTGAGAGAGCGGTGAGAGGAGAAGGGGTTATAGCGGACAAAAATCCAAAATACGTCGATTTGGATGAAGCCACCAAGATAAAAGTTGCTGACGGCAGAGTTGAGGATATAGGCAAAAATCTGAAAGAGTTTGACTGCGTTGACACTGGTTTCTTCGTTCTCGATGACACAATATTTGACTGCGCTGAGAAGCTTAAAGACAGAGAGGAAATATCGCTAAGCGAAATTGTGAAAATGGCCAGATTGCCGGTGACTTACGTTGATGGAGAATTCTGGATGGATGTTGACACGAATGAAGACGTTAAAAGAGCAAACAAGGCTTTGGTTTTCACCGCTGTCAAAGGGTTGGGAGATGGGCTCATCTCAAGAAACCTGAACCGGAAAATCTCGACGAGAATTTCAGCAGCAGTTGTCAACAGAGTTAGTCCGAGCCAAATGACGTTAGTGTCCCTTCTCGCTGGCGTCTTTGCGGCTCTTATTAACTTGTTTTCCGCCCCACTTGCTGGTTTGGTGTATCAGCTCTCATCAATCCTCGACGGCTGTGATGGGGAGATAGCGAGAGCATCTCTGAACACCTCAAGGAAAGGTGGTTATGTTGACTCGATTCTGGACAGATTTGTAGATTTTCTGTTTCTCGCCATAATGGCAATTCTTTATCCGAATACAGCAATCGTTGCCATTTTTGCCGTTTTCGGAAGTGTGATGGTCAGCTACACCTCTGAGAAGTACAAGGCGGAGTTCGGAGAGAGCTTATTCGGCAAGTTCCGCGTCCTGAACTACATCCCCGGGAAGAGAGACGAGAGGATTTTTCTGATCATGGTCTTCTGCCTACTCTCTGTTATAAGCACGGAATGGCTTTACTGGATGTTTGTAGTAATTGCCGTTTTGAGCATTTTCAGGGTGATAGTAACCTTGTTTACTGTTATTCTTTCAAAAGAGACAGAGCGCCGCTAGCAGGATTATGAGTTGCAGTAATATCATGGAGGGTTTACAAGAGCTAGCAGTAGAGGGATATTAAAGGAGGTAGGAGGGTTTGGTTGTAGCTTCTCACCGATCGAAAGATGTCTAAAGTGGGATTATTGAGCAAATCATGACTTCAAAGCCTCAAGCACAATCTCAGATATGTCTTTAACATCCAGTTCGAGTCCCTCATCACTTACAGCATTATCAAGCATCATCAGGCAAACTGGACAGGACGTGACAAGAATTTCTGCAGTCTCAGCAACCTCCTTAACTCTAATCCTTGCTGGGCTATCTTTACCACCAAGGTAATCGGTGTAGAAATTTCCGCTCCCTCCCCCGCAGCAGAAGGAATCTTTGCGGTTTCTTGGCATTTTCGTAAAAACTTCCAATTCTCGACAGCAGTTTTCTGGGCTCCTCGTAAACACCATTCCACCTTCCGAGAAAGCATGGATCGTGGTATGTTAGCTTCCCTTCAACCCTCCCCACTTTCAGCTCTCCGTTATTCACAAGATTCCAGAGGAACTGAGTGTGGTGAACCACATCCAACCCGTAGTAATTCCTGAAGGCGTTGAATGCGTGTGGGTCCGGGGTTAAGACCTTCTTCACACCTTTCTCCTCAAATCTTTTCCGATTTTGCTCCATAAGCTGCTCGAACAGGCCAAATTCGCCCATGATGACTGCCTCGTTCCCCTCACAAATTTCATCGCTGAAAACACCGTAATCCACACCTGCAACATCGAGCAGCTTCAGCAGTGCTTTCAGCGACTTTTTTGCTCTGTCATCGTATGCGGCAACACAGCCTGCATGCAGCAGAAACTCGTTTTTGGTGTAATCCCTTCCAACCCACTCAAGTCTCTTGGCAGCGTAACCCCATGGATTGCCAAATTTCGCTAAATTGCTGAAAAACTCCCCAACCTTCTTCGGAACCTGTCCCCTCTCAACCATATCGCTTCTCGCAGCGATGAAAACATCCACGACCTGCTCGTTAAACTTGAAAACGCAGCGTTCAACACAGTTTCTGCAGGTTGAGCAGGAGTACATTATCTCCCCCAAATGTTCACTCCACTCTATCTCGTTGTTCATCCATGCTCTTATCAGCCACATCCTCCCGCCGGAGAAGTATGTCTCGAATCTATATTTTGCATACGATGGGCAATTGATCTCCGAGTAGTCTGACGGGAATTTGCAGTATCCACATCTGAAGCAGCGGTGAACGATTTCTGCGTAATTGACCTTTTCCAACATCATTTCACCTCCCAGTTTCCGGGGTTCATTATGCCATTGGGATCCAGCATCTCGATCACACTCTTTATCAGCCTCTTCGCCCCTTCATCCATACTTTCCAGTATCAGCTGCTGTGCTGGAGCCTCAGCCTTCCAGGGAATTCCACCCATTTCCAGTACAGCCTTGTTGGTTTCATGCAGAGCCTTTCTAGCCCTTTCAACATCCTCCTCGTCAGCTCTGTTGAAAGGATAGGCGTAGGCGAACATCATGCAGTGCGATCTTCCGATGATGCGTATGCTGAAGGCCCAGTCTACTCCCAGCCTCTCCACGATCTCCAGACCCTTCTGGTAGGCAACATCGAACAGATCAACTGGTAAGATAGCCCCAACATACTCGAATCCCCCTCCCCTCCTGACGTCAGCAAACCTGACAAGCTGGGACATCGGCTCTTGAAGGAATATCGCCTTCATTCCGGGTGTAAGGTATAAAAATCCCCCCTCCTTCTGCTTTATGTAGTCCATCAGGGCATTGCGAATGATCTTTTTCTTGAATTCCAGCTCTTCCTCGCTGTCTGCTGTTACATATATAGTGGTGTGCTGGAATCCCTCGGCCCACTCAGGCCTTGGCTGCGCCCACACCGTGATATTCTCCGCCATCTCTGTATGAGTAATTCTCCATATTACATCGCTCACGTAAAATGGGTTCTCGGTTACCGAAGATCATCACATCTCTGTAGCGGTGCTTGGGGAAGAGCTTGATACCCAGCTTGGTGACGATCCCCGTCCTCCCGAACCAGCCGATGAACAGACCTGCGAGGTCGGGCAAGGGGGAGGGGGAGAACCAGTAGGGAGAAACGCTGCATGAACCAACCCTGCATATCTCTCCTGTCGGCAGTACAACCTCCATTCCAGTTATCATCTCCGAATGGAATCCGTAGATCTGAGACAATCTACCGGATCCGTGAATAAGGGCGTTGGCGGTAACGGTAGCTATTGGTGGCGCGTCTGGAGTTGAAATGCGGAGAGAAGGATACTTTTTGTCGAGGTAGGCCTTGAGCCTGCCCTCACTCACTCCTGCCTCTATTACAGCGTACCTCGCCTTCTCATTTACCTCGATTATTCTGTCCATTCTCTTCATGTCAACAACTATCCCGCCCCTAAGAGACCTGACCAAACCGCTCAGCGACAATGCTCCTCCCATCGGCACAACCGGAACCTTATGCCTGTTTGCCAGCAGAACGATTTTCTGCACCTCCTCAGTTGTTTTTGGCATCACAACGTAATCCGGCCTAACAGGCGGCATGGTTCCGGGGTCTGAGGAGTAAATGTACAGCTCCTCTGGCTCCTTTGAAACGAACTCTTCTCCAACAATCGCCTTAAGCTCCTCGTACATTTTAATCACGCCCCGGAAGTTTCGGCATCTCACCAATTGCGAGCCTGCACAGGTCGCTGACGAGAATTGGCATCAAACCAGCCTTTGCAGATCTTTCTGCCAGTGCAACGTAGCACATGGGACAGTTAAACACAGCAAACCTCGCTCCAGATTTTGCCATGTCCTCCACGTTCTTCTTCTGCACTTCCTCTGCCAGCTCA
>JAPDIT010000012.1 GCA_029259455.1 Archaeoglobi archaeon | reverse complement strand
ATGCTGAAGAATTGAAGGAGACAATTGCTAAAGCTTTCAAAAAGCTGACAGAATCAATATCTTTTGCAAAAAGGTGGATTGAGAAGTTCTTGGGTGATAAGTTTAAGATGTTATGCACTTAACCATAATTTCATGCTTATTTGATAATTTTTATAAAAAATAAGAGAAAGTAAATAAAATTGAACCCCCTGAACAGGCACAGCCAAAAACATGTTTAAATTCCAAGTTAATTATTTCCGGAAAAGCTTTAGGGTCTGCTCAACGCACTTTATCTGAGCATCCTTTGCCGATTTCAGATTTTCCGCGAAACTCTCAGTCCAGCTTTTTTCCAGAACTTCCTTGGCAAGTGTAAACACGTGTGGAGGTACTGAAAGAATCTTCTGCGTGTACTCTTCAATTCCTTTTTCGAGATCCTCGTAGATTTCGTTCACGAGGCCGAGAGTCTTCCCCTCCTCAGCCGTCATGTCTTTCCTCATGAAAACCATCTCTCTTGCCACTCCATCTCCAACCAGCCTCGGAAGGAGCGACAAAGCTCCCATGTCGGGAATTATTCCGTAATCCGGCTCTCTCACACTGAAAACAGTTCCCGGGGTGGCTATGCGTATGTCTGCAGCTAGAGCAAGCTGCAAACCCCCTCCAATAGCGTATCTCTGCACTGCAGCTATAACCGGCATTTTGAGCGTTCTGATGCTGTAAATCAAATCCTGAACAAAGTCAATTGCTTCGGCAAGATTTTCGATACCTTCTTGAGTAAGGGTAAAGAGCAGATTTCTGTCGAGACCGGCACAAAAAGTATCTCCCTCTCCACTGAGAACCGTAACCTTCGCCCCTGAATCTGCCACCTCCTTTATAGCATCTCTAAGCTCCGTAAGAAGTTCAAGGTCGAGAGCGTTCTTCTTTTCGGGTCTGTTGAGCCTGATTCTGGCTATTTCTCCGATTTCCAGCTTTACCTTGCTCATAGACAGAATAGGCAAGAAGGATATAAACCTTTACCGCTTGAAGAACTTCTCGACAAATCTGCCTTCCTTTCTCAGGATTTCAACCTTCTTGGCAAAATCCATGTTGCCAATGCCAAGGTCATCGAGTTCAACGGTTATAGGACCGTCATACCCAAGCTCAGAAAACTCTTTCAGCACATCTCCAACAACTTTCCCTTTACTCGGCTGAATGTGCCTCCCCTTCTCATCGTAGTAGCTCACGTGAACGTTGCATATTTTACTGAAAAGCTCGAAAAACTCCTCAACCCCACCGTTAAGCATTGCGTGCTTGATATCGAAGGTGAACATTATGTCATGAGCCCCTACAAACTCCTTGATTTCCTCAGCAGTCTTGCAGAGGTTGTTTATTCTGTTTTCTGAGTTCTCAAGCCCCAGCGTAACCCTTTTGATTTTCGCAAATCTGCTTGATATCCTCAGATAGCGATTCAGTGAGAGGTAATCCGCCCACACAGGTTCTCTCGCTGCACTCCTTTTACCAGCATGCACCGTCACGGGCTGAGCTCCGATTTTAGCTGCAAGTGCAATGGAGTACAGAGTTTCCTTTAAGGTGAGGTCGCACAGATCCTGATTTACTGAAACGGGATTCAAATCCAGAACAGGAGCATGGATGGCGTTTTCAAAGTCTTTAAAGCATTCAAGCTTATCTATAGCCCTGTCAACCCAGAAGTAGGGGGTTTCCGGCCAGAACTCTACACCGTCATATTCAGCAAGCCTAACAGCTTTGGCAATGATATTTGTCGAGTATTCGTAGAGAAACATTGAAGAGAAAAGAAGTCTCATTTAATCACCCTTCTCTTTCTGTAGTCCTCAACAAGCTTCTCAAGCTGGTCGATCTTTCTTCTTTTTGTCTCCTCAAGCTTCTCGGCGTAGACTTTCTCGAACTTTTCGGCGTTGACAACAGCAACGTCATTGCCTATCATAAACTCAACCTCATCGAAAGAGATTCTCGGAATGTTGTACTTCTCGAAGGTCTCAGCAGCAAGGTGAGACATTTCACTGCTGCATATTATTGCCTTGACCCCCTTCTTGCAGAGCACCTCGGCCAGAGAGGCGCTTCCACCGCTCGAATCCATGATTATGACAATATCACCCTCTGAAATACCCATTTCCCTCTCAGCCCTCTCAATCTCCTCCCTGGTAAACTTTCTGAGAACTTTCGCCTCTTTCCATCCCTGAAACTCAAGCATTTTCATTTTTCTCAGCACCGCAATTCTCTCCTTTAGCTTCTCAATCTCTTCATCCTTCTCCTTCAATCTCTTCTTGAGGTAAAGAATCTCTCTTTCAAGATTTTGCACATATGTGTCCTTTCTTATCTTCTCATGCTCTTCTCTCGAAATCGAGGCAATTCTTGCCCGCAGACTTTCTATTTCATCCTTAAGCTCCTTAATCTTCCTCGAAAGAATTCTGTTCTCCTCCTTCAACCTCTCTATAACTTTATCTCTCCTGATTACCTCATCTCTGCTTACCGTGTCCGTGTGAAGCTTCTCGGTCTTGCTTTCCTCCTTGGTTACGGACAGTATCTCTTTCAGAGGTGTTCCCCTGATAATCTCGGCCTTTATCCTGTCAGAGTCTATTCCTGCAGGAAGGCGTTTCTCGACGTTTATCAGCTTGTTCTTGTAGCTGTTGAATGCATCGATTGCTGCAGCCAGAGCATCCCTCTCGTGGTCGTTGGAGGTTGCATACTTTGACGTCAGAACTCTCTTCTTTTCCACACTCATGTCCTCTTTTGGGGTGTAAAGAACAGCGTTGAATGAGGCCCTTATCTTCGAAACGAATTCGGGTGGGGAGCTTTTGTCAGTAGAAATTACAACCGGCTTTCCGAGGGAGGATATGAACTCCACGACCTCTCCCGGACTCCAGCCCTTTTTGCTTTTGATATCCACGAGTTCTCCTCTCAGGTCTAAAGCCGCTACTGCAGTAGTTGAACCTGGATCGATCCCAACTATGAGGTACCTGAGAGTCTTTCTGAGCGGTATGAACTCTATCTTTTCCTTCTCAATGGCTTCAACAACAACTTGGACATCTCTTGTTTTGAATGAGTTGATGGGCACCTTATCTCTACGGGCGTTGACAATCATAACTCCTCTCGAAATCCCGCCGTATCCCTTCTTCACCTCCTCTACGAATTCAAATCCAGCCTCGGCAATCCTGTCCCGGATCTCTCTATAAACTTCCCTTACGGCATTGTGTACTCTTCTCCCATACTTCTTCTGCCTCCAGCCACCCTTTCCAAGGCTTCTGTTTCTCGAAACAGTTATCCTCGTTTTGTCGGTAAAGACCGAAATTTCGCTCCCCATCCCAAAACTCGCAAGGTATGCACACGCTCTCGCCTCATCCACCGGATTTCTGATGTTTATTTTCAGTCCAAACCTCTTTGAGAGGCTGGGAAGGGAGTTCTCCCTGTCCGTCACCTGAACGAGCCTGGTTTTGGACGGGGCGTTTTTGAGGAAGAATATCAGGTCTTTTTTATCTTTAAAGACCTCGTAAATGTTATCAACTGCTATTATGTCCGGCTTCTCCCTTTTAATCATCCTGAAGAGCTTGCTCCTCGAAACAATCTTCTCAAATTCTTTCCCGTTTTCAAGAACGACGACCGCATATTTTGGCTTAATCTTCCCGTGGACGGAACCACTTACTATATCGACTCCAAACACCACACTCATCCTTCCAGAATTCTATCGACTGCAGAATTAATATCCTTTTCTATGCGGTAGGCTCTGTTGAAGTAGGTAATTATGTTCGCTACGTCCCTCTCAAGAATTTCCTTCCACCCCTCCTCTCCAACCTCCACGCTTTGCGGAAAGTCGATTATCCAGGTCCCCTCTTCACTGACGAGAACGTTGTACTGGCTGAGGTCACCGTGAACAATTCCCCTGCGGTAAAATTTGGCAACCTCCTCAAGAATCATCTCAAGGACATCTTCAGGATTCTCCACCTTAACCTTGTAAAGCTCCTTGGCATCTATGAGCTCCATCAGAACCGCATTACCCTCCCAAGCGTACGCTTTAGGCACAGCAAGTCCCTGAAGCCTCTGCAAAGCCTTAAACTCATTTCTCGCTGATCTGATCGCAAGAACGGAGAAGTGAAGGTCTCCGTAATCCCTCTTCTCCTTGACCTTCTTGAAGCTCGTATGTCCGACCTTGTGAAATTTCACCACGCACTCCCCGTACTTCTCTGAGTAGCAGTTGAAAACTGCACTCTCCTTCCCTTCCCCCATCAGCTTTCCGATCGCGTTGACCTTTCCACTTCTAACCAGACGGTGGAGAGAGTAGAGGCTCAGTCCGAGAAACGTGAAAGTTGAACCCTCATAGTCCTTCTGCCTGTTCTGAACCGCTCTCAAATCGGACAAATATCTGAGAATGTTTCTCGCCTTCTCCTCTCCGATCTTAGCCTGTGAGGAGATAATTTGAATTGGGACGTATTCATAATCCCACAGATTCTTGAAGATTGCATCAAGAATTCTCCACGAGTGCTTTCCCATTTTCTTGTAAAGCTCCGCAAGGTTCACGGCATTATTTCGGCACTCTGCTATTTGACGTTTCCCATAATCAAAACGGATATAGAGGGTGTGGTATTTGCCTTCCAAGGGGGTTGAGGAGGAAGGTATAAATCCAGATGAGTAACTTCAACCATGAAGCTGGAAAAGGTCGAAATTCTGAACCCCGATCTGAAATATCAGGTTGTAGTTGGCCAAGCGAACTTCTCAGTTTTTACCGTGGACGACCTTTACAGGGCTCTGCTTACAGCAGTACCAGAAATAAAGGCTGCCGTGGCGATGAACGAGGCAGCACCGAAGCTCGTGAGGGTTACTGGCAACGATGAGGAGCTTAAAAAGATTGCTGCTGAGAACGCGCTGAGGATTGCTGCGAGCCACGTTTTTGTCGTTGTAACATCAAATGCTTTCCCGATAAACATCCTGAATACCATCAAGCTGCATCCTGCAGTATGCAACGTTTTTGTTGCGTCAGCAAACCCTATAGAGATTATCGTGGCTGAGACGGATCTGGGGAGGGCAGTTCTGGGAGCTGTTGACGGAAATGCAGTCACAAGGATTGAAAACGAAGAGGAGAAAAGGCAGAGAAGGGAGCTCTGCGAGAAGCTCGGTTACAGACTGGATTGACTGTTAATTCTCAAGACCACTAAACACCAAAATTTTTAATCCCATTTATTAGCCACTTCCCATGAGCGATTTCAGGGAAATTGAGGAAAAGTGGCAAAAGGCCTGGGAGAAGGACAGGATATTTGAGTCTGATCCCGACAGCAGGAAGAAGTTTTTCCTCACGATTCCTTATCCTTACCTTAATGGAAATCTCCATGCCGGACATACGAGAACGTTCACGATTGGGGATGCGTTCGCCAGATATATGCGAATGAAAGGTTACAACGTGCTTTTCCCCCTCGGCTTTCACGTTACGGGCACACCCATCATAGGGCTGGCAGAGCTTATAGCAAAGAGGGACGAGAGAACTATAGAGGTTTACACGAAGTATCACGATGTACCTCTCGAAGACCTACTTCAGCTGACAACCCCTGAGAAAATTGTGGAATACTTTTCAAGAGAGGCACTGCAGGCTTTGAAGAGCATTGGCTATTCAATAGACTGGAGGAGGGTTTTCACGACCACTGACGAAGAATACCAGAAGTTCATCGAGTGGCAGTACTGGAAGCTCAAGGAGATGGGGTTAGTGGTGAAGGGGACGCATCCGGTGAGGTACTGCCCCAACGACCGGAATCCCGTGGAGGATCACGACCTTCTTGCTGGAGAAGAAGCGACAATTGTCGAATTCACGGTTATTAAATTCAAGCTTGAAGATGGAGACATAATCTTCCCGTGTGCCACTCTCAGACCTGAAACTGTATTTGGAGTCACGAATATCTGGTTAAAACCCACAACCTACGTCATCGCGGAGGTTGATGGGGAGAAGTGGTTTGTAAGCAAGGAAGCGTACGAGAAGCTGACCTACACCGAGAAAAATGTCAAGCTGCTTGAGGAGGTTGACGCATCTGATTACTTCGGAAAATACGTCATCGTGCCTCTCGTCAACAGAAAAGTTCCGATTCTGCCGGCAGAGTTTGTCGATACTGATAACGCAACGGGAGTTGTGATGAGCGTGCCTGCACACGCTCCCTACGACCTTGCTGCAATTGAGGATCTAAAGAAAGATGATGCAACCTTAGTGAAGTATGGGATTGATAAAAGCGTTGTTGAGAGCATAAAGCCAATCGTGCTGATTAAAACTGACGTCGATGGAGTGCCGGCTGAGAAGCTGATAAAGGAGCTTGGAGTGACAAGCCAGAAAGATGAGGAGCTGCTGGAGAAAGCAACCAAGACCCTCTACAAGAAGGAGTACCACACTGGCATTATGCTGGACAACACGATGGATTATGCGGGAATGAAGGTTGCAGAGGCTAAAGACAGAATTCACGAGGATCTGATAAAACTTGGGCTTGGGAATGCTTTTTACGAGTTCAGCGAGAAGCCGGTAATCTGCAGGTGCGGGACGAAGTGCGTCGTTAAAGTTGTAAGGGATCAGTGGTTTTTGAACTACTCAAACAGGGAGTGGAAGGATAAGGTGCTGAAACATCTTGAAAACATGCAGATAATCCCTGACTACTACAAGGAGGAGTTCAGGAACAAGATTGAGTGGCTGAAAGACAAGGCATGCGCCAGAAGAAAGGGGCTGGGGACAAGAATTCCATGGGACAAGGAGTGGCTCATCGAGAGCCTTTCAGACTCGACGATATACATGGCGTACTACATCCTCGCCAAGTACATCAACGCTGGTTCGCTGAAGGCTGAGAACATGACGCAGGAGTTTCTGGACTACGTCCTTCTTGGGAAGGGTGAGTTGGAGAAGGTCGCTGAATCATCGAAGCTCGACGCAGATATTATCGAGAAGATAAGGCAGGAGTTCGAGTACTGGTATCCCGTTGACCTGCGAAGCAGCGGAAAGGACTTGGTGGCAAACCACCTCCTATTCTTCCTCTTTCATCATATCGCCATTTTCCCACCTGAAAAATGGCCTAAGGGAATTGCCGTAAACGGATACGTGAGCCTTGAGGGCAGGAAGATGAGCAAGAGCAAGGGACCGCTTTTAACAATGAAAAGGGCGGTGAAGCAGTACGGTGCTGATGTTACAAGGCTCTACATCCTGCATGCCGCAGAGTACGACAGCGATGCGGACTGGAGGAGCAGGGAGGTCGAGGGACTTGCCAACCACCTCAGAAGGTTTTACAACCTTGTCAAGGAGAACTACCTGAAAGAAGGAAAGGAGCTAACAACCCTCGACCGCTGGCTCATCAGCAGGATGCAGAAAGCGATTAAGAACGTCAGAGAAGCGATGGACAACCTGCAGACGAGAAGGGCTGTCAACGCAGCTTTCTTCGAGCTGATGAACGATGTGAGGTGGTATCTGAGGAGGGGTGGAGAAAACCTCGTCGTCATCCTCGACGACTGGATTAGGCTGCTCGCCCCCTTCGCCCCGCACATTTGCGAGGAGTTATGGCATCTCAAGCATAACAGTTATGTCAGCCTTGAGAAATATCCAGAATACGACGAAAGCAAGGTTGACGAGGAGGCAGAGATGATTGAAGAGTACCTGAGAAACCTCGTGGAGGACATTCAGGAAGTCAAGAAGTTCGTGAGCGATGCGAGGGAGATTTACATTGCCCCAGCAGAGGAGTGGAAGGTTAAGGCTGCGAAAGTTGTAGCTGAAACCAAGGATGTGGGTGAGGCGATGAAGATTCTGATGCAGGATGAAGAGCTCAGAAAGATTGGTAAGGAAGTCTCCAATTTCGTGAAGAGAGTCTTTAAGGACAGAAAGAAGCTTGCAGTAATCGATGAGTGGGAGGTGATCAGAGAGAACCTGAAATTCATTGAAAACGAAACTGGCCTTAAAGTTATTCTCGACACGCAGAAGGTTCCTGAGGATAAGAGAAAGCACGCTATTCCGGGCAAACCTGCGATTTACGTTGCCTAATCGAAAAATTTTTTATTTTTGAAACATTAATCGTCATAATGGATATCAACAAACTGCCTGACCCCGTTATAATTATAAACAAAGATGATAAAATTGTTAGGCTTAATGATAAAGCGAGAGAACTCGGTTTTGATTTGGGAATGAACTTCAAAATTTCTAATGAGATTGAAATTAACGGAGTTGTTTACAGTGTTAGGTTCGGTGACTTGAATGATGAGAAGGTGGTGGTGCTAAGGGATACGGAGAGCAGTTTTTACAGAACTCTGATCGAGCTGTCTCCAGACCCAATCGTTGTGCACGACGGACAAAAAATCCTCTTTGCCAACAGCAAAACGGCAGAGATAACTGGAATTCCGCTTGAAAAGCTAATAGGGATGCCGGTTTTGAATTTTATACATCCTGAATACAGAAGCTTTGCTGTTGAGAGGATGGAAAAAATGCTCAGAAAAGAGCGAGTTCCCCCGGCACTGGAAAAATTTGTTCTGCCAGATGGCAGAGAGGTTTATGCTGAAGTTAGCGCGAGCCACATCACATTCAGAAACAAGCCGGCAATTCTTCTGATTATAAGGGACGTAACGGAAAAAGTGGAGATGGAAAGAAGGTACAAGGAGTTTTTCGAAAACACTCTTGACATAATAATTGTAACCGACCTAAAAGGAAACTTTGTTGAGGTGAACAGGGAGTTCGAGAATGTCAGCGGTTACAGAAGAGAGGAGTTGATTGGGAGAAATTACAGGGAGATTCTTTCCGAAGAGGATGCCGAGTATATATTCAAGATGTACAACAAAGCTTTCAGGGAGAGGAGACCTCTATACGGGATTGAATTCAGATTTGAAACGAAATACGGTGTTGAAAAGTTGATTGAAGGGAACGTCAGACCTTTGATTGAAGATGGAGGGGTGAAAGGGTTTATCGCCAATTTCAAAGATATTACAGAGAGAAAAAGACTTGAAGAAGAGCTGCTGCGAACAAACAGACTTCTCAGAACGATTAACACGATTAACGAGGTTGTAGTGAGAGAGAAGAATCTGGATGAACTTTTTGCAACTGTAATCAAAGAAGTTTCCTCCTACTGCAAGTTTGCGTGGATTGCGCTTACTGATGAGGAGGGGAAGAGAACCGTAAAGAGTTGTGGGATAGGCAGTTTTAGTGAAAAGCTTTTGGAGGGTAGATGTGTAGCTGAGGCATTGAGAGCTAAGAGAACGGTTATTAAACTGAGTGGAGAGCATCCGGAGAGCTGTGTTAACTTTTCTGAGCACAAAAATCTGAACACTTACGTTTTTCCCCTAACGCACCTAAACAGAGCACTAGGGGTTCTTGTAATATATACGGATTTCGCGATTTCGGAAGAGGAAATCAAACTTCTGCAAACGCTTGCAGATGATGTTGCTTTTGCTGTTGATGCCATAAGGCTTGAGAGAGCGAGAGAAGAGTCCTTAAGGCAAATTGAAAAGAACATAGAGCAGTTTGCCACGCTTGTTGACAAGATTAGGAATCCTCTTGCCGTTATAACTGGCTATGCCGACCTTTTCACAGACAAGGAAAAGGATAAAATCCTTGAGCAGATTAGAAAAATTGAGAAGATAATCGAGCAGCTTGAAACTGGATGGCTCGAGTCGGAGGAGGTTAGGAAGCTCTTGAGGAGGTTCAGGAAATATGAAGAAGATACTGCTGGTAGAAGATGAGCCGGATTTGCTTGAAATTTTCGGTTACGTGCTCTCGGATTACGAGGTAATTAAGGCAAGCAATGGGAGAGATGCCATTGAGCTTTTCAAAGAGCACAAGCCGGATGTTGTGCTGATGGACGTCGAGCTTCCCGGCATTGACGGTATTGAGGCGACGAGAAAAATTCTTGAGTACAAGCCTGAGACAAAGGTGATCGCCATCACTGCCTTTGCCAGCAGGCGGGGGAAGGATGTGCTCGAAGCTGGAGCGGTGGAGGTGCTTAAAAAGCCCTTCAGAATGCAGGAATTGATTGAAACCGTCAAAAAGTATTTATGATTTTTGTCGACTTCAGAGAACCGGAGAGAATCATTCAAAAGCTAAAATCTCTCGGCCTTGACGTTTACGTTCGCCGTCTGGAGTTGGGAGATTATCTCGTGAAACATTCAGTCTACGAGGTTCTTGTTGAGAGGAAAGATGTCACTGACTTCATTAGCTCGATAATTGATGGAAGGCTTTTCCGCCAGTGCCACTTCCTCTCAGCCAAATACCCTCTTTCGATTCTGGCCGTTGTCGGTGACCTTGACGAGGTTCTTGAAAACAGAAATATCAGCAGAAGTGCGGTTATAGGGGCAGTAGTGAGCATAGCGATTAAAAACGTTCAGGGTCAAATTGTGCCGCTTGTGTTTAAAAATGAGGAGGACTTTTGCCTGGCCTTAAAGTCCATCGACACGAGGGTTTCTGAGGGCGACCTGAGAATTCTTCCAAGGCTGAAAAGCCATGAAAATCCAAAAATTGCCATGCTGACAGCCATTCCGGGAATTGGAGAGAAGAAGGCCGAAAAGCTCCTCGAACACTTTGGAAGCATTCAGAGAATTGCAAACGCCAGCGTTAGCGAGCTGAAAAGGGTTGAAGGGATTGGGGAGAGAAAAGCGAGAGAAATATACAGGTTCTTTCGCTAATTTACCGGAACAAACTTTGTGCCGTAGTGGATTATCCCGTCCTCATTATCTTCTCCGTATCTTCTGAAGGCTTTTCTCACCCTCATTCCGATTTTCATCTCGCTAGGATCACAGCAAACCTGAGAAAGGACTCTTGCACCGTTATCGAGTTCAATCAGTGCGACAATGTACGGCTCCTTTTCTCTCACAACTGTGTAGCTAACAACCCTCCCCTCCTCCGGGAAAAGAGTCTCGATGACTTTTCCCCTCCTCCTGCATGTCGGGCAGAAATTCCTTGGTGGGTAGTGATAGTTTCCGCAGTTCTCGCAGTAGCTACCCCTCAAATCGTACCTGTATTTGATCTTCCTCCACGACCTCGGAACCATTTTATCACCTCCCCAGAACTGATACAACCGCTGTGGCTCCAGTACCTCCAATGTTCAATGCAAGTCCCTTTTCAGCCTCAACCTGCCTCTTTCCCGCCTCACCGCGGAGCTGAAGCGTTAGCTCAACTATCTGCCTCACACCTGTCGCCCCAACCGCATGACCGCAAGCTTTGAGCCCTCCGGAAGGGTTTACGGGAATTTTACCGCCAATCTCTGTCACCCCTTCTCTTATCAACTCAGCCCCCTCCCCCTTCTCGGCAAATCCCAGATCCTCGTATGCGAGGACTTCTGCTATGGTGAAAGAATCGTGAATCTCTGCAACCTGAATATCCTTTGGCTCAACACCCGCAATCTTGTAGGACTCTCTTGCAGCCTTCACAACCGAATTCATTGTGAGAATGTCTTTTCTGCTCTGCAAGGCGAGATAATCGCTTGCCTGTGTGCAGGCTTCAATGAAAACTGGAGTGTCAGTGATTTCCCTTGCAACATCCTCGCTTGCAAGAATCACGGCAGCAGCACCATCACTGACAGAGGCACAGTCCAGAAGCTTCAGAGGTTCGGCAACATACGGAGAGTTAAGGACATCCTCTACTCTTATCACCCTCTGGAACTGAGCCTTGGGGTTTAAAGCCCCGTTTCTGTGGTTTTTGACGCTAATGAGGGCGAGATCCTCTTCTGTAGTTCCAAAGGTCTCCATGTGCAGTCTGGCAATGATTGCATAAAGAGCAGGCAAGTTCCCGCCAACGAACCTTTCCCACTCAATGTCTACGGAGGCTGAAAGTATTTCCATGGGGTCTCCGACGTCAGTGACCTTCTCCGCTCCCGCAGCTATCACAATATCGTGCATGCCAGAAGCTACAGCCATGTAAGCCTGCCTCACTGCCAGTCCACCACTCGCATCTGCAGCCTCAACCCTCGTTGCAGGAATTCCAAATTCCGCAAGCCCTGCGTAGTCAGCAATTAGTGCAGCGATGTGTTCCTGTCCCAAATACCTTCCACCGCTCATGTTTCCTACGAAGATTGCCTCTATCTCCTTGCCCTCAAGGTCAGCATCCTCCAAAGCCTCCCTTCCCGCCTCAAGTACAATATCCCTGAACCCCTTATCCCATAGCTCGCCGAATTTACTCTGCCCCACACCAACAACCGCAACCCTTCTCATGCCCTTATCTTCCTCCTGTGCTTCAGATAAATCGCGTAATCCACATACACCTTCCTCTCAATCTTCTCCCAGACCTTTGGCTCTCTCTCAAACTCTTTTATCCTATCTGTGACTCTCAAGGCAAAGGCATCGCTTCCAGCACCTGAGCCAAAGGAGACAAGAAGAATTCTTTCATCCGGCTCCGCTATGTCGAGTGTTGCTGCAAGGCCCAGTAGGGATGAGCCTGAGTAGGCATTTCCTATAGCCCTCACAACAAGCCCCTGACTTATGTGCTCCTCGCTGAACCCCAGCATTCTTGCTGCTCTGACAGGAAACTTTGCGTTTGGCATGTGGAAAACTGCATAGTCGAAATCCTCGGTCTTGTAGCCGTACTTCTCCATCAGCCCTCTCGCTGCCGAGATGATGTGCCTGAAGTATGCGGGCTGTCCGGTAAACCTCCCACCGTGACTTGGATAGGGTTGCAAGTCTCTCCTCCAGAAATCTGGGGTGTCCGAGGTGAAGGAGTATGTGGCCTCAATCTCGGCAATGGGGTCTTTTCCTATTAAGAATGCTGCACCTCCGGCTGCTGCTGCATACTCAAGAGCGTCTCCTGGTCTTGCCTGGCTTGTATCTGCACCAATAGCCAGACCGTACCTTATTATCCCCGATTTGACCATCGAGTAGCAGATTTGCATTCCTGCAGTGCCAGCCTTGCAGGCAAATTCAAGGTCTGCGGCGTAGTAGTCGTTGCCAACACCCAGTGCCTCTCCGACTATCGTTGCTGTGGGCTTTACAGCGTATGGATGGCTCTCAGAGCCAACGAAAACTGCTCCGATGTCTTCGGGGTTAATTTTGGCTCTTTTAATAGCCTCTCTCGCTGCTTCTACAGCGATGGTTGCTGCATCCTCATCAACATCAGGAACGGACTTTTCGTAAACTCCGAGTCCACCCTTTATCTTCTTTGCATCCTCTCCCCATACTCTTGCAATCTCCTCAACTTTTATCCTGAACTTGGGAATGTAACTGCCGTACGAAACGATTCCCATCATGCAAACTTCCTCCTCAACCTTTTTATCATCTCCTTAACCTCCATTCCGGTAACGATGAGAGGAATCCTCTCAATTTCAGCAATTTTAATTGCTATCTCGTCAACATTATTTGCATTCAGACCGTGAAGCACTATTGCTGATGGTTTGAGATTCGAAACCCTCACTGCAACCATGGGGGATCTGCCAGTTGAAACTCTTGTGAATATCAGAGCTCTCTCACTCGTTAAGCCGTATAGCCGGTAAAAGTCGAAGGCGTTCAAAGAAAGGATGGCATTTATGCTGTCTATTACTGTATGACCATTTATAGCTTTCTCAAAATCTGTAAGCGTTTCTCCCTCAACAACTTCGCAAAATTCCTGTAATTTGGCGCTCTTCTGGTACTCCGCGAGATCAAGGATTGCGCTCTGATCGCTCTCGATGAAATAGCGATACTTTGATAGAACCTGACACCCCCTCTCGCTATCAAACTCAATTAAGGCAGTAACGAATTTTCTCAGAAATGCTGAACCCGGTCTCCTCCTTCCAGATTCGTAGTCGCTTATCACGGAGGGGGAAACCCTTATCTTTTTTGCCAGATCACTCTGGGTTGCGTTGAATATGCTCCTCCACTTTCTTAGAGCTTCACCAGTGTTCTCGGAAAGGACTATATCTCCGCATATTCTCTCTGCAATGCTTCGAAACTCCACAAATAATAAGTTAACGTATCATTTATAAAGTTAACGGATAGTCGAAAAAGTCATTCGACATTTGCTGATTGGAACCAGCTAAGACCGGGTAGTTTTATTGTTCTGAGCAAAACTATTTATACCAAAAATAACAGACCAGCTGCATGGGCAGAAAGCGAATCTACGAAGTTGTAAAGCATTTACCAGCAGAAGAGCTCGATAAAATCAAAAAGCTCGAAAAAGATACAAGAGTTCTTAAAAGTTATACTTCGTAGACACCTTTACAGAGGGATGAGCGTTGAGGAAGCTGCCGAACTGGTAGGAGTTACGAAAGCAACAGGCTACGCATGGCTTAAGAGATGGAATTCCAGAGGTTACGGGGGCTTAAT
Source organism: Archaeoglobi archaeon (assembly GCA_029259455.1). Taxonomy (GTDB): domain Archaea; phylum Halobacteriota; class Archaeoglobi; order Archaeoglobales; family Archaeoglobaceae; genus Archaeoglobus. Next base: position 414 of record JAPDIT010000012.1, on the reverse strand, counting down.
TCCGGAATTCGGTGGAGGACCATCCAAGCTAACGGAAGGGCAGAAAGAGAGACTGAAGGAAATGCTGAAGAAAAAGGATTCCTGGACGACGAAGGAAGTTCAGAATCTCATTGAAGCAGAATTTGGAATAACATATTCTTCGTGGCAGGTCAGGAGAATTCTCAGATTTCGGAATGAAATGCTAAACCTACCAGAAAGATTACGGAAAGCCAGATGATGCTGAAGAGAGTTTAAAAAAAACTTGGATGAGGGAATTAGCGATGACGTAATTTATCGATGAGATGGCTGTCGAAGCTAACGCAAATACAGCAAGATTATGGAGTTTTGGAAAGCCTGTTAAGAGAGTCGCTACCCACGTCAAAGTTAGGGTTTCAGGATTCTACAGCTTGAACGGAGAGAGCGTAATAGAGTTTT
>JAPDIT010000029.1 GCA_029259455.1 Archaeoglobi archaeon | reverse complement strand
TCAGTTGCAGAAAACTTCGGACTGAAGTTCATAAGGGCTGTGAGCAGAAGAGGTCTGGCCGTTAAGATCGTCCTGGGTCTGTTGGCTTTCAACTTCTATCAGCTGATGGGGTGATGGGAACTATGGTTTTGTTGTTTGTTTTAGTATAAATAGTTTTGCTCAAGACCATAAATATAATAAAAATTTTTAAAGTTTTCTTACAACACCCTCTCCCTTCACGTTCACGTCTCCTACCCAAGCGTCTTCTTGCTTTACGAAAGTGGGCACCAGCTCGAACTCTCCGCCAATCTTTATCTCTCCAGCTTTCATGTCTCCTCCGACGAATCCGCAGTTTCCGTGAATGATTATCGTACCTCCCTTCATCTCGGTGCCAATGAAATCTCCAGCATTTCCCTTGATCTCTATTTCTCCACCAGCCATCTTCTCTCCGATGTAGTTTCCGGCGTTACCCTCAATCGTGATTTTTCCACCGCTCATTCCGGTAGCGTCGCCATAGTAGGCGCAGCCCACCAGGTTTGCAGCATCTCCCTTAACCACTATCTCCCCGTCCTTCATCTCTGCCCCAAGCCAGTCGTCTGCATCACCCTCTATGACGATTTTACCACCAGCCATGTACGCTCCGCAGTTTGCTCCAACGCTGCCTTTAACAACAATCTCGCCATCGCTCATCCTACAACCAATCCACTTCACCCTGCTGAAGTCCCCATCGAGGACGAGCCTCTTGTCGTCTCCCTCCTTTGTTACCTCAAAGAGCTCTCCCAACTCAACTACATCTTTCCCGTAATACACCTTGAACTTCTTGATCTCTTCCACGTCCTTCTCTGCAAGATCGGGTGTGAGTTCTGCCTCAACCGTCACAACAAACTCCGTCTTGGGTTTTATGATGATCACCTTTACCACCCCCTTAGATTACTATCCTCTCTGGTTTCTTCAACCACCTTTCCTCAACACCGTAGTTCTGCAGTTCTACACTGTAGTACTTGAAGTAGTCCTCAAGGTCAGGCTTGATTGCTTCCATGTCCACTTTGCCAGTAGCATCGACCCAGTAGGTCTTGCCCCAGTGCTCATCCACAAGTTCGCCGTTCTTTACCAGAATCCTGCCACTCTTTATTGTGTACTCTGCGGTCTTGAAGGCCTTGTAAACCTTCTCGAAGTCATTGGACGTGTCAATTTCAAGCGGGTTGAGATTGTAAATTGCGATGTCTGCATCTGCTCCAACGCCGAGGTGTCCCTTCTGTGGCAGTCCGAGAATTCTCGCTGGCAGAGAGCGGGTCATGTGAATAACTTCCTCCAGCGCCTTCTCAGTGTCGATAGCAGGAAGATTTGATGCTTTCTGAACGTATGGGCTGACCTTCTCAAGTTCACCCTCTCTCATCTTCTTGCTCATCAGCATTGCCATGATGTAGGGGTACTCTGTGAAAGGCCCACCGTTTGGGTAGTCTGTTGTGAGAACAACTTTATCACTGTCAATCAGCAAACCGAGCTCCAGACCAATAGCCCACTGCAGTGCATGGACAGGATTCTTCGGCAGGTAAACGAGCGGGACTATTCCTGCTCCACCCTCAACCTCGCTGTCCTTGTTGCTCCACCTCGCTCCCGTCAGCCTGTGCAAAGTGAACTGGAATGGCGCATCACCAGTCATGGCAGTTGCATGTCCGAAAATTGGCTGCCCCATGTCTATTGTTACGTTATCCATGCTGTTTACAGTTTTAGCTATCTCCTCCGCACCACTCGAAACAGTTCTCCAGCTGTCTCCAGCGTAGGCGTTGAACTGCACGTGCGTGACATGGAGAACCTGTCTTGCATCGTTGCTGAACCCACCTGCAAGCTTTATTGTTTCGATAGTGGTCTCGTAGTTTCCTGGCACGCCTAGGCGGTTGCAGTGTATGTGGACGGAGTGGTTCAGCTTCAGTTCTTCTACAGCTTTAATGAGAGACGTTATTATCTCCCTCGGAGTGACGTTAAAGCTGGGAACTTGATCGTCGAGACTCTTCACATTCCCTCCATACATCCAAGCCTCAACACCACCCGGATTCACAACCTTGACACCAAATCCTTTTGTTCTTTCAAGCGCCCATGCGATGAACGTCTTCAGTTTCTCGATATCCTTCGCCTCAACGTACTTGAACACGAAGTGCCAGTTTCCAAAGACCGGTAGGGCGGCTTTGTCGATCATCGGAATTGCGTCAAGCTCTTCGTGTGTGTGCAGGGCTCCGATTGGTGGCTGTGCAGCTTCAAACGAGGATGTGTAACCCATTTTCGCATACTCATAGCCTATTGCTGGGGAGGTGAGCAGAACTCTCCCGACAGCAGCCCTAAACTTATTTGCGATGTTCCTCACAACCCTCATCTCTTCAGGGCGCATTGTTCTGCCGGTGTTTATCTTGCTGCCAGCAATATGTGCATGCATGTCAACTCCGCCAGCAACGACGAGCTTGTTTGAAGCATCGATAACCTTTACATCCTCTCCCTTTACCTCACTCTCCTCGACAATTTTGCCATCTTTGACGAAAATATCCATCTTCTCCGCCTTAACCCCGTTTTTGGGGTCGATCACAATACCATTTTTGATATGCAGTGCATGGTGCATGACAATCACCTCTTAAGCTCCTCAACCTTCTCAAGCAGCTTCTCCAGAATCTGCTCGTCGCTCCAGTAGTTGGTTTCAACAATCTTCTTGACCCTCAGCGGGATTCCGTCCATCCTGTATGCTGTTCCTTCTGCTTCAAGTCCCGCTACTGCTGAAGGGATTACGACATTCGCAACCAAGGTTGTCATGTTCGGGAATGGGTCGATCTGAATCACAGAGATGCTTTTGAGGTGCTTTACTGCAGTCCTGGGGAAGTGCGCTACCGGGTCTGAGGCAATTATAAGGGCAGCATCGCAATCTCTCCTCTTCAAAACCTCAACCGCTGAAAATTCAGCAGGAGAAAACCTCGGATACCCTCTGCTGAAATCAATGGCATACTGGTAGCCAGCCTCCCATGCAGGAACTTCTCCAGCACCAACAACGTTGTAGTGGCCTCTCATTGGCCAGATAATCCATCTCGTGTGGCGGTTGAGGAGCTGAATAAGCTTTACAGCATTTTCGATGTTTCTGTCCCTGCCCCTTGACTGGGTAACTCCAAGGCCATAGAAAATAACACCATACTTGGCGTTCTTCATCGTCTCGGCAAGCTCAACAAGCTTCTCCTTGCTCACACCTCCAACTTCATCCGGCACGGCATCGGCATTGCCTGAAATTATCGCCCTTAAAGCAGAGATTATTGGATAATCGTATCCGGGCTTGATCTGAACAAACTCGTCCGCGAGCTTTGCCGTCTTTGTCGGCCTTACGTCAACCACAATTACTTTTCTCTGCTTTCTGTCCTTGATCAGCAGACCTTTGGCCGAGATGGAGTACCTCATCCCGTGTCTCGGGTGAGCCTCCATCGGGTTTGATCCCCAGAATATCACAACATCTGCCCTGTTCTTCACCGCTCCCAGACTCCCGCCAGGAAGACCTTCCTCAATTACTGCGAGCGTTCCGGGAGCGTGACAGACACTCGCGCACTGGTCGTAAACACCCCTAACCTTCTCCGTCAGAATCACACCAAGCCTGATAGCCTCGTTAACTGTGGAGGCCCAGCCGTAAAGCAAAGGCTTCTTAGCATTGACAAGAATCTCAGCGGCTTTTTCAATGGCCTCCTCATAGCTAACCTCTTTCCCGTCAATCATCGGAGCCTTAATGCGCTCCTTCTTTGAGAACTTGCTGCTTCCAAGCTTGCATAACTTTTTGGATTTGAACTTCTCAGTATCAAACTGCCCGTCGTCGCAGACACTACCACAAAAAGTGCATACTATATTTTCTTCAGCCATTTAAATCGCCTCCAGAAGCTCTTTAACACTCAAAACCTTCTCATCCGTTTTCTCTACTGTTCCTTTTACACCCTTAAACTGGGGCATTCCTGTTCCGTCGGTGGAGGGATCGATGACCATGTTCGCGTAGGGACCCATTGGGATAAATATCATCCCTTTCGGCACATCTCCCTTCTTTGCAAAAACAACAACCTCACCAAACTCCGTCTTTACCTTTACTCTGTCGCCCTCCTGCAGTCCGAGGGCATTCCAGTCCTCTTCGTTAAGTTCAGCGTAATTGACTGCATTGAAGTACTCGTCGGTTAGTTTCTCTTCAACAGTGGCACCCTGATTGAGGGTTCTACCAGATATAACTTCCACTTCCAGCATGCTATCACCAAAAGTTTTTAGAGAAGTCTCAAACAAATACTATTTAACCGTTCTCTTTTTGGGCTTTAGAAAAGATTCTTAATGTTTTTTGATACTATTTGAGGAAAACAGCCTACAGCAGAAGTGTTAATATCCAAGTAGACTATTCGGTTCAATGCAGAAGTTCGAGATTCTCGACAAAGATGCGATGGGCAGGATTTGCAGAATTGACACACCGCACGGCAGAATAGAAACTCCAGCAATTCTGCCCGTAATTAACCCTAACATCCCGTTTATTAAGGCAGATGAGATGAAAAAGTTTGGAGCTCAGGCAATCATTACCAACTCCTACATAATATACAGGAGCATGAGGGAAGAAGCTCTGGAGAGAGGTGTCCACGGCATCCTTGAAACGGATATGCCCGTAATGACGGATAGCGGAAGTTACCAGCTGATGGTTTACGGTGATGTTGAGGTTAAGAATGCTGAAATCGTGGAATTTCAAAGACAGATTGGTTCCGACATAGTAGTCCCCTTAGACATCCCAACACCACCCGATGCTGATTTCACCACTGCCGAATCAGACCTGAAAATCACGCTTGAGAGGGAGAGAGAAGCGAGGGAAATACTTGGCGATGCCGAAAACTTACTGGCCGTTCCTGTGCAGGGTTCAACACACCCTGAGTTGAGGAGGTATGCTGCAGGAGAGGCGAGGAAAATTGGTGGTGACATCTATCCAATAGGTGCGGTCGTCCCCCTCATGGATTCATACCGCTTCAGGGATTTGGCAAAGGTAATTCTTGAGGTTAGGAGCGCTCTTCCGGTTGAGCCAGTTCATCTCTTCGGCTGCGGGCATCCGATGCTTTTCGCAATGGCCGTTGCACTTGGATGCGACCTTTTCGACTCAGCAGCGTACGCTCTTTACGCGAAGGATGATCGTTACCTCACAGTTTACGGAACTAAGAAGCTCTCCGAGATGAACTACTTCCCCTGCAAGTGCCCCGTCTGTTCAAATCACGAGCCTGAAGAGTTGAGGAGGATGGAGAAAGGTGAGAGGGAGAGGCTGATAGCTGAGCACAACCTCTACGTAAGCTTTCAGGAAATAGAGACGATAAAACAGGCAATAAAGGAGAACTCGCTTTTTGAGCTTGTTGAGAAAAGGGTAAGGGCGCATCCCAGCATGCTCGCAGGGTGGAGGCTGATTGCAGAATATCAGGAATTACTGGAGCGCGCTGACCCAAAGATGAAAAGGAAGTTTCTTTACACTGGCCTCGACAGCCTTTACCGTCCTGCAGTAAAAAGGCATCGAAAAGCTGTGAAAAACGTGGAACTTCCAGATGAGGTTACCGTTTCATCAGACTTTGGAGTTTATGCCCAAATATACCTCAGACCTGTCTTTGGCCCCGTCCCGACAGAGATGCTCGAAACATACCCTGCAGGTCATGCTGAGATTCCGAATGAGGATGTGATTGAGGAAGAGGCGTTGAAGGTAGCATCTGAGACACTCATAGAGCTTATGAACGCCAACAGAGGAAAAAAGTTCAAGATATACGTGTCAAAAGCCTGGGCGAAGCACCTTCAAAATCTCCCACCGAATGGTGAGCTGAATGTTCTACCATGAAAAGAGAGAAGGGTTTGCAAGAGCCGGAAAGATTGAAATCGACGGGCGAACTATCGCAACTCCAGCAATGCTTGAGGTTAAAGAAATTCCAGAATGGGATTTTGGCCTAGCCCCAACATCTCTAAAATTTTTAAACGAAGAGCTCTACGAAAGACTTAAGCCTCAAAATGAAGAAGTTGAGGTTCTAACCTCCCTTCATCTCTTATCTCCAAAACAGCTCGTGCAGACTTTTGAGGAAACTGGAAAAAAGCCGGTTTACGCAGCATCTTCAGCTTTACCTTCGAACGTTTCACTCCTGGTATATCTCGGAGCCGACCTTGTTGACAATGTCCTTGCCATAGCAAAGGCTTACAGCGGCGTTTTTCTCATGGGTGAAATTGAGGTTCAGGTGGAAAAACTTCAGAGGTTTCCTTGCAACTGTATCCACTGTCAAGGCAAGCCTGTTGACGAAGTTGATAATCTCTATGAGACTGTTGCAAGGCACAACACCGAGATGCTGAGGATGGAGGTGGAGAAGTGTCGCAGGTTGATTCTTGAGGAGGAGCTAAGAAACTACGTCGAGTCCAAGGTGAAGCTTAATCCAGAGCTAACCTCAGCTCTTCGCTTTAGCGATGTACTGCGAGACCACAGCGTTTTTCCCAGATTCAAAAAATCGAGGTGTAACTTTTCAGCTACAGAAAGCTTCAACAGGTTTGAAGTCAAGTACTTCTTCAACAGGGCGCTCGAATGCTACCAGCCGTTCAGCGATGCTGTATTGCTTCTGCCCTGCACTGCCAGAAAGCCTTACCTGACCTCAAGAACCCACCGATTTCTGAGGAGCAAGGTAAAGATTAACGTTAACGAAATCATCATCTCCTCACCGCTCGTCGTTCCGAGGGAACTCGAACTTCTATACCCAGCAGTTAACTACGACACTCCTGTGACGGGATACTGGAGTGATGAGGAGATTTCATTTGTGTCGAAATGGCTGAAGAGGTTCATAGAAAAAGGCGGATTCTCAAAAGTTATCGCGCACGTTACGGGGGGCTACAGGAAAGTTGTTGAGAGAATTGAGAATGAAATTGAGGCAGAGGTTGTTTATACAGCTAATGACAACATTTTGAGCGATGAATCAATTGAATGCCTTAAACGGGAAATTGAAGGATACGAAAGGGTTGACCTTTACCGCAGAATAATTGACCACATGCTGTCATACCAGTTTGGCATTTCGTGGAATGGAGAGGTTAAAGGCAGGTATCCGGATTTAGAGCTTTTTGAGGGCAGAAAAAGGTTAGCGAGAGTCGACAGAATCTACGGGATGCTTGACATCTATGAAGATATTGCCGCGTGTCTTCTTGAGAAAAACATCTACACGGTAGAAATTGGCGATTTTGACGTTAAAGGCACAATTTTCGCCGGAGGCGTTGTGAAAGCTGATGAAAATATAAGACCGAACGACCTCGTTGTCTTCCACAACAGCAGCATTTTTGGAGTTGGAATTTCAGCTATGAGTGGCAGAGAGATGGCAGAGAGCGAGAGAGGCGTAGCGGTAAGGGTGAAAAGGAAATTTTCACTTTAATTTTACCTCAACCCTGCACCTTTCCCCGCAAACCGCATTGATCTCTACATCGTAGCCAAAGGCCTTGAAAAAGCCCACCAGAAAACCTGTGCAGACCTCTTTTTTCTTCACCTCAGTCATTTCCCTACCTGGGCAGCCGTCGAACATCACGCCATCTTTACCCTCACTAACACCAACACCTGTGAACATACCGAGAAACTCTGCAATTTCAGTGAAATCCTTTAAAGGCAGATCTTTCTTAACTTCTCTTCCTTTATCCCTTCCGTACTTAACGGAAAAGCTGTAAAGCCTCTCATCATCCTCAAGCATTTCCTCAATGAAGCGTACCGCAAAATCACTGTGATGCGTTCTTGAGAGCTTTATCAACCTCCACTTCTTTGTTAGCTTCTCGCCCCTCATTTCTCACCTTACTATGGAGTAGAAGATTGAACTTAGTCCGGCGATTTGCATCAAAATCGCCACCACAACCACGCTCATATCCAGAACCTGAGCAACGAAGGTAAGTACTGGCAGAGCCGCGCCAATTATAAGCAGGAAGAAGCCAATGGAGAGGTAGATCAGGAAATGCTGCTTTGCTCTCTTGTAAGAATCGTAGATGTAGATAATGAAGCCTCCTCCAAGTAGAAGATAGATTGCAGTCAAAATCAGAATTAAGACCTCAAAATACCCGCTCATATCATCACCCCCATCACCTCATCTCAGGAAACCACACACTCTCCTTCAACCTCTTTGTCGTCACAATGCATTCGACCATCATAACGCCTTTCATCGAGGATATCTTAGACGTTATCCCCCCTATCCTGTCGAGGTCGTTCGATCTCACCTTGATTACCATATTGAAGTTTCCCAAAGCTTTGTAAACTTCAACCACATCATCCAGAGATTCTATATTACTAAAAATTTTTTCAGGATTCTCAGCGCTTACAAGCAGAAAGGCTGTTACAGTGTCAAACACGTCTGGATTCACTATGGCGGTGTATCGCTCAATAATCCCCTCCTTTTCGAGCTTTTTAACTCTCTTATGAACACTCGAAATGGACATACCAAGCATTTCAGCGAGCTCAGAGAGGGTTTTTCTCGCATCTTTGACAAGCACAGACAGTAACAGCACATCTTTTTCATCCATGCTGAAAAATGTTTTTATTCTAAGATAAATTTTTTGTTACAAATATGTAAGTACCATCTTTCTCAAACACCTTTTTGAAGCACTTCTCAAGTTTTTCTGGGTTTACTGAGAGAACCCTCTTCTCCTCATAGCCGAGGAAAATATACTTCACCCCATACTTCTCAGCTATTTCTCTCATTTTTTTGCAGCTTTCCGTGGTGTAGAAATCTCTCACATCTTCCGCCCTCTCAGCAACGAGGGTGTAGTTTCTTCTCCAAACATATTCATGGTTCGTCCAAGCAATTACCGCCGGATTTCCGGTGAAAGCTGCGACTCTCCCGCCGTAGTGGTAGCCGCATAAAGCGCCTTGGGTGCATCCCTCCTCAATTACTACTCCATCTTTGCTCTGAAGCCACTTCACCGCGTAATAGTCACCATCACAAGCTTTCATGAAGCTCATGCCGTCAAGCGTCATCTCTGCTGTGCTGTACCTTACTGGCGTTGCTGCTAATGGGTAAACGAGTCCGATCACGATCAGAGCGATGAGAGCATACCTCTTCCATCCCTTCCAGTCAGCGTTCAGTGAGGCAGAGGTCATCAGAGCCAACCATGCGAAGATGTAAAACTTGAAAACGGTGTTCATTCTAGATTCAACAGCGAAAAACTCCGGTAATGTGAAAGCAAGCAGTCCTGAAAGCATTATGGCAGAGGAGGCTTCTCTTCTGTGAATTCCGATGATAGCTGTCGCCATAAGCGGCGCAAGGATTGCAAGAACGGGAGAGAGGAAGTAAAGGGGGATGAAGAGGGGTAGGAAGTAGAGTGTCTGCTTTTTACCGATGAATGCGTAGCAGGCAGCGGTGGGTGTGAAAGCGTAGAGGAGGAACTCAAAGGTATGAGTTTTCTCCTCTACTACCGAAAAACTTGCTGCGGGAGCGTTCATGTACAGGAAAAATATGAATGCTGGTATTGCAGAGAGAAACGCGCAGAGGACGAGCCATTTGTCCCTCACCGCAGCTCCAACCGTGAGAGTAGCTATGAATGCAAGAGGGTAATGCCAGGAGTTGGTGGCGAAGAGTGTGAAGAGTGAAAGGATGATTGCCGCATAGACAAATTTACTTTTTTCTTCGCGAACAAGCAGGGCGAAAATCAGGACAATTATCGGAATGGCAACGACGTGGGCATGCAGGTCGGCGTGAATGAAGCTGAAGTAGGGAAACTCGTTAATTGTGTTCTCAATTACCCTCGTGCAGTTCCAGTAGTATCCGCCGTCAATAGGTCTTCCAGAAAAAATGCGGTTGAAGAAGTCAACGAAAGAGTAGAGGTTTCCCGAGAAAATGGAAAGAAAAACACCTGATAAAGCGATTTTTAGTCCCCTCTCTTTTAACACTCCGTAGATTATCAGTGAGGTGTATGCAGGTAACGCAGCAATGGCCACATTGTACCCTACTTCTGGAGGGGAGAATGAAAGCAGAGTTATGCAAGCCCCAATCAGGTGTCCGAAGTAGTAGTAGAAATCCAGCCTTCCTCCAGCAAGGAAGGGATCGTTGGGTGGGAGAGTTTTGGCCTTCAGAACAGCGTTCATGAATGCTGAGTCCATGAACTTCTCTGCATCAAATATATGTGGATTGAGGAATCGCAAAAAGATGAAGAACGCAAACACTGCAAGGAAGACCGCCTCACCTCTTTCCACTTTCACACTGCTTCTGTAAAGCGTGTATAGGGCAAGGGCCATAAATACCAGAAAGGAGGCGTAGAAGGATATTTTGAATGGAATGAAGAAGCTTGCAATGAAAGATGCTGTGGAGAGGGTTAAAAGAGAGAGTAGCCTCGCCTCATGATACTTGAAGTATCTGAGGAAAGGGATTGTAAGGAGGAGTGAGAAGGAGTAGAAGCAGACCGCGTAAATTAAAGTGTACATGCTAACCTTGCTCCACCTCTTTTAGACTTAGATTTAGCGCAGCTAACGACAGAAGGCCGAGAAGCACTGTCGTCACATTTTTGACTGCATGATCCACAAGGGCAACTGTGAATGCTGTTCCGGGAGAGAATTCTGCAAGCAGGAGTGCGGTGACTGCTGCTTCATACGTCCCCACGCCTCCAGGTGTTATCGGTAGAGCCTTGACAATGTTACCAACAGCAACGGCAAGAGCAATCAGCATAAAGCTAACACTCCCGAAGCTCAATGCAATGAGGTAACAGACTGTTATATCAGAGAACCACAGCAGAAGTGAAAGAAGCGTTAGAGCAACGCTCTGCTTTAATCCCATTACCGTCATCGCATTTTTGAACACCCTCCCCACCACATTTTCCATTCTAGACAAAACGATGATTCCCGCAAAAATTATTCCGGCAAAAGTCAGGGCATAAACCGGCTCTCTCAATCCAGCACCAAGCAGCAATGCAGAAAGAGCTGCTATCATCGCCACCGAAATCAAGTCGAAAAATCTCTCAGCAGCAATCCCTCCGATGGACTCTGAGTACGGAACATCCTTTCTCCTGAAAACGTAGGCTCTCGCAAGATCTCCAAGCCTTATGGGGGTTATCACGTTCACAGTCTGACTTATGCTTACTGCTGCGGTTGAGAACCACACCCCCTCTTTTCTGCCCATACACCTCAAAATGTAGTCAAATCTAAGACCTCTCAGAACATACGAAAGTGAGTAAAGGACGGTGGAACTCAGTAGAAAAAAGGGGTTGATTGAGATTAAGCTTGCGTAAACGTTCTCTAGACCAGCTTTTAGCGCGATAGCCCCAAGAATGGCGAGAGCGATTAGGGTTGAGATGAACAGGTATTTCCTACTCCTCTTCTTCTCATCAAACCACATTCTCAAAATCTGAGAGAGCATGTAAACGATGTCCTTTCCAAACTCAACCTTTGTCTCCCCACCATGCCTCCACTTCACGGGAATTTCCTTGACTCTGTACCCTTTTTTCTGGGCAAGGACAAGGACTTCTGTATCCCAGAACCAGTGGTTGTCCTTGACATCTTTCCCCAGTTCGAGGACAATATCCTTTTTGAACGCCTTAAAACCGCACTGGTGGTCGTGTAGCTTTGAGCCGAGAAAAAGCCGAACGAGGAAGTTGTAGCCACGTGAGGCTATTTCCCTTTTTGCCGGTCTGTCGGTTTGGCTCTCCTTCATCAGTCTTGAGCCCGTTGCCAAATCATAACCCTCAACGATGATTGCATCGACAAGCTCCTTGAGGTGGGAGAGGTCTGTAGCAAGGTCAACGTCCATGTAAACAACAACCTCACCAGTCGCTTCTGAAAATGCAGTCATCAAAGCTTTCCCTCTACCCAACCTCTTGTCGGAGTGAATGTGCTTGATTCTGGGGTTGCTTGCAGCGAGTTCTGCAGCTATTCTGTCAGTACCATCCCTTGAACCGTCTTCTGCTATGATTATTTCAAAATCGTAACCTGTTTTTTCAGCTGCTCTGTAAACCTTCTCCACCGCAGTTCTGAGCCTTTTTGCCTCGTTGTACGCTGGCAAAATGATGCTGATTTTCATTGAAGTAAGGACTGAAGGTTGAAATATTTGCTTTTCCCCTAAACATCGAACTCGGCAACTAGAGGGAGGTGGTCAGAGGGTTTTTCGGCAAGCCTCGGTTTGATGTCTGCATAACAATCAACGCATCTCTCTGCAAGTGGAGGGGTTGCAAGGATGGCGTCAACCCTCCAGCCAAGTCCTCTTTCAATCGCCCCTTTAACCCTGTAGTCGTAGAAGGTGTATATTCTCTCGTTGGGGTGGATTTTCCTCAGAACGTCCACAAATCCCAACTCAAGAATTTCTTTATATGCTTTTCTCGCATCCTCATGGAAGCAAACGTGATTCTTCAATCTTTCGGGAGAGTGCACGTCAATTGGATCAGGAGCGACGTTCATGTCTCCGCACCACGCAGTGTAGCTGTCGAAGTCAACTGTTCTGATAAAGTATTCTCTAAGCCTCTCAAGCCACTGAAGCTTATACTGGTACTTATCGCTGTCAATCTTAAAGCCCTGAGGAACGTAGGTATTTATGACATCAATTTCCGCAATTCTTGCCCTTATCAGCCTGTCCTCATCCCTCGGCTCAGAGTCAAGGCCAAACGAGACGTCTTCTGGTTCTTCGAGTGAAACAATTGCAACACCATTTCTCCCCTTGCTCCCGCTGAAAATTACATGGTAGCCGATGCGGTGAAAATCAGCCTCAGGAAACTTTCTGTTCTCCACCTTCGTCTCTTGCATGCATAAAATGTCAGGCTTGTTCTCCTTCAGCCATGGAATAACGATGTGCAACCTGCTCCTGATTGAGTTGATGTTGAAAGTGGCTATTTTGAGCATGGTGCTAATAGTGCAGATTACTGATAATACTTTTGCGGTAAAATTTATAGTATTTGACATAACTAACTTAATGTATAGTCCCAAAAAATTTGACTTTAAATACCCTCAAACAACTGATGGGTTACGGCAGATTGACAGAGAGGAAGGTAAGGTACGTTGTAAGGCACAAACAGAGAGGAAAAACTAACAGAGAGATAGCGTTTGAGATGAGAGTCAGCATCTCAACAGTAAAGCGAGTGTGGTCTTACTGGCTCACACACAGGGAATACTTACCGATAAGAAAGAGGGGAAGAAAGGTGAAGGAGTTAAGCGAGGAGGAGAAGGAAATAATCAGGGAAGCTAAAGCAAAGTACAGGCTTGGAGCGAGAAGACTCGAAAGGATAATAGAACAGGTTTATGGCATCCACATCCCACACAACAGAAATTCACAAATTCCTGCTCGAAGAGGGCTTGGCAAAGGAAGAATCAAGAAAGAAGAGAAGAAGAAAACCATCCATAAGGTATGAAAGAGAGTATTCGATGTCAGCAGGGCATATTGACTGGTTCGATAAGAATGGCGTTAAGTTCTCTGCTATTCTGGATGATGCCTCCAGAAAGATACTTGTAGCAGGTGAATTTGAGAGTGCTAACACCGCTAACAGCATTGCATTGGTAGACAGGCTTGTTGAGGATTGCTGGGACATCATGCCTTTAGAAGAGCTGATCTCAGACAGGAACGAGTTCGGAGCTCACAGAAGGAATGGTAAAAAGGAATGGGAGAGCAGATTCAAGCGTCACCTTGATTCTTTGGGTATAAAGCTGATAACTACAAGAGTGAGGCATCCTCAAACGAATGGTAAGATATAGAAGCTGTTTGACTGCTACAACAGATACAGAGACGATTTTGATAGGCTGGATGACTTCGTTTACTGGTACAACAACGTCAGATTCCACGAGAGCTTAGATACGAAATGGTATCTCCAAACACCAGAAGATGCCTTCTGGAGCAGGTTGCTGATAGAAGTTAGAGTTGGTCTGGCAGCCAAGCTATTTGATGAGGTGTTGGAGAATGAGTAGGGTTTATAAGGTCAAAAATTTCGGGACTATACACTCCCAAACTGAAGCTTTTTCTTTGCATACCTCGTTACCTTCCCGAGAACATTTACTGCGTTTATTACGTTTGGGTAAACCGGAATTCCGTTGAGTTCAAGGGCGTTCTTGTGGTCGAAAACGACATCTCTCGGCCCCTCAACGCAGAAGTAAATGGGCTTGCCGTACTTCTTCAGACTCTTGTAGTCTGGCTCGAAGTCCGCATTTACGAGTCTGTTCGCCCAGACACATACGATGACGGAATCCACACCATCATCCTCCATTACTGCTTCTATGGCAGTCTGGTACGCTTTGAATGCCCCGTAATATTCCACCATTGGCCAGATGTCTATCGGGTTGTTTACGTTGTGCCATTCTGGCGTTACTTCCTCTATTTTCTCCACAGTCTCCTTGGAAAATTCTGCAAGCTTTAATCCCGCAAAGTATGCGGCATCTGACCCCTGAACACAGCCCGAACCAGTGTAGTGTATGATTGCCACCCTGTCCCCTTTTGGAAGTGGCTGCAGGGAAAATGCTTTGGAGACATCAAAAAGCTCGTCAAAGCTGTAGACTCTGACCATGTTCGCCTGCCTGCAAACCGCATCAAAGACAGCATCATCTCCACAAATTGATGCAGTATGGCTCATTGCCGCCTTCTGCCCGTACTCAGTTCTTCCGCTCTTAAACACGACGATTGGCTTTTCAGCCTTAGAGGCAACGTCGTAAAAAGCCCTACCGTTCTTCACACCTTCCATGTACATGCCCACAACCTTCGTCTGTTCATCTTTCAGCAGGAAATCCAGAACTTCATAGTCTTCAACGTCTATCTTGTTGCCCATCCCCACAATTTTGCTGAACCCAACACTCGGATGGTTTGAGGTAACTATGTCCATCATGATCCCAAGAAAGAGCCCTGTCTGAGCGATTATGCCGATGCTACCTTTTTTGATGACTGGTTGTATTGCAAACGAGGTTATGAAGCCGTTTTCTGTGTTAAGCACACCTGTTGTATTGGGGCCGAAAATTCTTATTCCGTGCCTCCTGGCGATTTCAAGCACTCTTCTTTCATACTCCGCTCCCTTCTCTCCCTCCTCACTGAACCCAGAACTTACGATGACCGCCCCCTTTATTCCCTTCTGAGCACACTGTTCCATAACGTCTGGAACGAGTCTTGCGGGAACAGCAATTATTGCCATGTCAACTTCATCCGGAATGTCGAGAATTGAAGGATAGCACTTCAAATCCAGAATTTTTTCTGCATTTGGGTTTACCGGGTAGATTTTGCCTTTAAATCCATTTTGCTTGAGGTTCCAGACAATGTTAAATCCCGGCTTACCGACTGTCCTTGAAGCTCCTATAACAGCAACGCTTCTCGGATAGAAAAGATCTCGCAAGTCGGGAATTGTGTAGTCGAACCTCTTCCTCTCCCCAACAACAATCCTCGCATCGGCAACAACCAGTCCTTTCTCGTAGACAAAGACTGGATTCAAATCCATCTCCACTATATTCTCTTTCTCAACAATATCGTTGAGCTTCAGAAGCAGGTT
>JAPDIT010000072.1 GCA_029259455.1 Archaeoglobi archaeon | reverse complement strand
TGGAGTTAGCTATTCTTCGTGGCAGGTCAGGAGAATTCTCAGATTTCGGAATGAAATGCTAAACCTACCAGAAAGATTACGGAAAGCCAGATGATGCTGAAGAGAGTTTAAAAAAACTTGGATGAGGCTGGAATTAGCGATGACGTAATTTATCGATGAGATGGCAGTCGAAGCTAACGCAAATACAGCAAGATTATGGAGTTTTGGAAAGCCTGTTAAGAGAGTCGCTACCCACGTCAAAGTTAGGGTTTCAGGATTCTACAGCTTGAACGGAGAGAGCGTAATAGAGTTTTCAGAAAGTAACAGAGCTGAAGATTTCATATCTTTTCTCAGGAAGATCAGAGACGCTAATCCTGAAAAGAATTGTGGTAATTTTGGACAATTTCAGGACGCATCATGCAAAGAGGTGAGAAAGGAGGCAGAGAAACTGAACATTTCGCTGGTTTACCTCCTCCTCACTCTCCCGACCTGAATCCAATTGAAAACGTCTGGAAGTTAAATTATTTCGGAGAAATCTCCGCTCAATACGGAAGAGCTGAAGGAAGCGATTGCTAAAGCTTTCAAAAAGCTGACAGAATCAATATCCTTTGCAAAAAGGTGGATTGAGAAGTTTCTGGGTGATAAGTTTAAGATGTTATGCACTTAACCATAAATTCAACTGCCTTAATCGAAATGCCGGCGACCGAACTCACCTTAACCTTAGCCGATAACTTAAAATACCTCTCCACTACTCCTTTCGGAGTCCGTAGGAGGCCTAAGGCCGCTGGGACTACGGGGTGATAAAATGTTGGTAGAGAAAGATAAACTTGTAAAGTCGATAGAGGAAGCCATTAAGAGCGGGAAGAAGAGAAATTTTGTAGAAACGGTGGAAATGGCAGTTAACCTAAGAAATCTGGACATGAAAAAACCTGAGAACAGAATTGACGCTGTAATTAACTTGCCCCACGGTCTGGGGAAGCCACGAAAGGTGGGTGTTTTTGCAAAAGGAGACACTGCATTGAAGGCAAGAGAAGCTGGCGCAGATGTCGTAATCACTCCAGAAGAAATCGACGAACTGGCAAAGGATAAGAGGAGAGCAAAGAAGCTGGCTAACTCGGTTGACTTCTTCATTGCAGAGGCACCGCTCATGCCTGAAATCGGTAGAAAGCTCGGTCCTGTTTTAGGGCCAAGAGGCAAGATTCCGCAGCCGATTCCTCCGCTTGCTGATCCCAAGCCCGTTATCGAAAGGTTGAGAAACTCTGTGAAAATTAGAACAAGAGACAAGACAACCTTCCATGCACCTATTGGCAGTGAAAACATGGATGTTGAGAAACTTGCAGAGAATGCAATGGAAGTTTTAAAAGTCGTGGAAAACAAGTACGAAAACCCTTCGCAGGTAGTCAAATCAGTGTATGTGAAGAAGACTATGGGACCTGCAGTGAGGGTGGTGTAAATGGCTGCGATTAGAGGTAAACCTCCAGAGTATAAGGTCAGAACTGTAGAGGAAATAAAGAGAATGATATCATCAAGACCGGTCGTGGCTATAGTCAGCTTCAGAAACGTACCTGCTAGTCAGATGCAAAAGATAAGGAGAGATTTTAGAGGAAAAGCTGAGATAAAGGTTGTTAAGAATACCCTTCTTGAGAGAGCCCTCGATGCTCTCGGAGGAGATTATGTCAAGCTTAAAGATTTTTTGGGCGATCAGATTGCCATAATCACCGCTGATGAGAATCCTTTCAAACTTTACAAAATGATAGAGGACACAAAAGTACCTTCTCCGCTCAAACCGAATCAGGTGTCTCCTGTTGACGTCGTCGTAAACGCGGGTCCGACACCGATACCACCTGGCCCGCAAATGGCCGAACTTCAGGCTGCTGGGTTGCCAGTGGCAATCGAGAAGGGTAAAGTGGTTGTAAAGTCTACCACAACCGTCGTAAAGGCTGGAGAGGTTGCCAAACCAGAGGTTGCAAGAGCGCTGGAGAGGCTTGAAATTAAACCGATCAAAATAGGGCTCGACGTCAAGGCCATGTTCGACTCGGGAGTAATTCTAACGCCTGAGACGCTGGCCATAGACACTGAAAAGGTGCTTGAGGACTTCCAGATGGCTTATCAGATGGCAATTAACCTTGCGGTCAACTCTGCATATGTCACCGAAGAGACGGCCGAAATACTCACAATGAAGGCAGTAATGGATGCAAAGAACCTTGCAATCAACGCAGAAATCTTCGAGAAAGGTGTAATGGAGGATCTGATATTGAAAGCTCATGGGGAGATGCTATCGCTTGCGTCTCTGCTTCCTGAAGAGGCGTTGGATGAGGAGCTAAAGTCCATGCTTTCGGGAATTACTCAGGCTCAAGCTCAAGCTACTCCCATGGTAGAGGAGAAGAAAGAGGAGGAGAAGCCTGAAGAGGAGGAGAAAGAGGAGGAAGAAAAAGAGGAAGAGGCAATTGAAGGTTTAGGTGCTTTATTTGGTTAAAAGGAGGTGTTGGGAATGGAGTACGTGTATGCGGCTCTCCTGCTGCACTCCGCTGGTAAGGAGATAACCGAGGACAACGTAAAAGCTGTTCTTGAAGCTGCAGGCGTGGAAGTAAATGAGGCAAGAGTTAAAGCCCTCGTAGCTGCGCTTGAGGGTGTGAACATCGATGAGGTTATACAGAAGGCAGCGATGCCAGTGGCAGTAGCAGCTGCACCAGCTGCTGCAGCAGCTACACCAGCGGAGGAGGCGAAAGAGGAGGCAAAAGAGGAAGAAGAAGAGGAAGAGGAAGTAAAAGAGGAGGAGGCAATCGAGGGTCTTGGCGCCCTCTTTGGTTAATTTTTTTGTAAAAATTTAAAATTTTTAAATACGTATCTTTTCTGCGATTTTCATTTTTTCCCTGTCCCAATCTTGCATTAACATCTCAACTTCGTTCTCATTTAGGAGCTTGCTGGTATCACATGTTCGAGAAAATATTGTTCTAATGGAAGTTCGATAGAAAAGTATATATATACCTAATACTAAATTTTGTATCGAAAAGAGATAGGAGGTGTGTTGGATGGCTGAGTTGCCGATGGCACCGGTTGACAGATTGATTAGGAAGGCTGGGGCTGAGAGAGTAAGTGCCGATGCAGTGGAAAAGATGGTCGAAGTGCTTGAGGACTACGCAATTACCGTTGCAAAGAAAGCTGTGGAAATTGCAAAGCACTCAGGCAGAAAGACTGTCACAGCAGACGACATTAAGCTCGCCCTCTCGATGTAAAAATTTTTAATCTTATTTATTTTTTTAGATGAATTCAAAGGCGTTTTCGAAGATTTTCAGATGCCTTTGGGGCTTGACCAGAAACTCAAGCTTTTCTATGCTGTAAACTAATTCGTACATATCACCCTCGACTTCAAGCACGTTTCTCGGTTTTGCAAATCTTATTTCAGGCGCTTCTTCGTAGTTTCTGTTTCTGACCCACTCTCCGTTTATGTAGTAGTAGCAAGCGCCCCTTCTCTGAGTGTAGGGCTCGTAAATTGAACTGAAGTTTCTGCAAACCCAGTTTGCGGTAATCAAATCCTCATCCGTTGGATTTATGGTTACGTGACCGTAATTTGATGGGACAATAACAACATCCCACTTTTTGGCTTCCACGACTATTACGTCCTCTATTTTACCGTTTGATGGTTTTTGCAGGATGAAAAATGCTTTCCCCTCGAGCACCTGATACACTTCAGGATATGTAAGACCTCTCTCAACTTCAGGATGGTAATGGCCGTAAGTTTTGATGCTCTCCCCGCCTATGTTGTTGGGCGGGATTACAGTGTAGTCGTATCTCAGCCCGGCTCTCCTTATAATCTCCGCGTCCTCATCAGTTTTAAAGGAGTCCCTGAACATGTAGTAAGCATCAAAGTCCTCCTTGAGTGCTTCAGGAAATGCGAGCACAGGCTTTAGATCGGAAGCTCTTCTCACCTCTGACTGAAAAACTTTCTTTCCAAAAGCGAATTCCATGGAAAAAATAGTGTTGAGTGTATTTAAAGCTTGTTGGAAAAAGGTATTATAGCATGTTGTTGGAAAAAGTAACATGAAATACAGATTCATAGACCACCCCGCAGACATAGCCTTCGAGGTATACGGCTCAGACCTGAGAGAGTTATTCGAAAATGCCGCTCTCGCCTTTTACGATGCTTTTGTTGATACTTCAAAGTTGAAAATGGAAAGAGAAGTTAAGGTTGAATGTGAAGGTGAAGATGTCGAAATCGCACTTTACAGATGGTTGAATGAGCTTCTTTACCTGTTTGACACCGAATTCTTTGCGGCAAGAAATGTTAGGGCTGAAGTTGAAGAAGGCAAGGAGATTAAAGCGACTGGGACGTTTGAGGGTGGAAAGTTCAGTGCAGAAATGGTGAAAGTTGAACCCAAGGCAATAACGCTCCACAAATTCAGAGTTGAAAAAACTGATAAAGGGTATGAGGCCTTTATAGTTGTTGACATATGAAGGAGATTTACCTGCCCTTGCATCACGGAAAGGCACCATACTGGCTGCTCAGCAGAATGAAAAAGCTGGCAAAGCCAATAGTGAAGCTTATAGTCATGGAGTACGGAGAGAGAGAGTTCCTTGAAAGGCTCTCAAACCCCATATTCTTCCAGTCTCTCTCAAATGTCTTGGGATTTGACTGGAACTCAAGCGGCGTTACGACTGTGCTTACGGGTGTTCTGAAAGCTGCACTCAACAATGAGGAGTTTGACATAAGGGTAGCTGGTGGAAAGGGAAAGAATGCCCTGAAGACGCCTGAGGAAATCATGAAGCTTTCTGAAGAGATTGGAGCTAATGGAGAAAAGCTGGTCGAGTTCAGCAGACTGGCTGCGAAGGCCGACAATGCCGCCCTCATCGATGGTTATTCTCTCTACCATCATGCCGTAATATTCACGCCGAAACACTTCACTGTCATCCAGCAGGGAATGAGTGAAACTGAAAGGTTAGCACGCAGGTATCACTGGAACGTTTACTCGAACATTCCGGAACTTGAAAACGTGCATGATGGAATAATTAGTGAGAGGAGGGAGGAAGAGGTTGTGAACATGCTCTCCGAACTAAGCAGAGATGCAAAGAGGCTGTGTGTAGACATAATAAGGGATGGAAGTTTCAGGAAAGATTACGAGAAGCTGCTCTCTGTGGTGAAGTGGAGGAAAGGGTTGATAGTTCCAAGGAAAATCGACTGGAAGGTTGTTGAAAAGGTCTACAACCTCCAGCCCGAGCGGTTTGAGGATATTCTCTTAATCAGGGGTTTTGGAAAAGAGACTGTTCGCGCTCTCGCTTTGGTTGCTGAAATAATCTACAACACGGAATACGACAAAACAGATCCCGCCAAGTACTGCTTTGCAGTTGGCGGGAAAGATGGAGTGCCTTTTCCGGTTAGGAGGGATGTTTATGATGAGGTAATAGAGTTCATGCGTGAAACCGTAAAGCAGGCTGAAATCGGCGATTTTGAAAAGAAGAAGATTCTGGAGAGGTTGAGCAGGACATGGATGTAGTTATCAGGAAAAGTGAAGTGAAAGGAAAGACTAGGCCGCCAGCGTCCAAAAGCTACACACACAGAGCATTCATAGCAGCCTCCCTTTCCCCCTCATCCAGAATAACAAACCCTCTGATTTCTGAGGATACGATTTCAACGTTGAATGCGTGTAAGAGAATCGGAGCGAAATTTACTAAGAAAGGGAAAGAGTGGTCATTCAGTGGGGTTGACGGCATTAAAGTAGGCGGATACTTCAATTTCGGTAATTCAGGAACGACTCTGAGGATATTTACCGGTCTCCTCTCTCTTTCACCCTTTAGAAGTGTTGTTGATGGTGACAACTCTCTCAGGAAGAGGCCCAACAGAGAGCTTGTATTTGCCTTAAAAAAGCTTGGTGGGAAGTTCGAAGGAAAGGATCCGTTCAATCCACCTTTCTCAGTTTGGGGAGTGGTTAAAGGTGGTGAGGTTGAGGTTGAAGCTCCAAGCTCGCAGTTCATTTCATCACTCCTCTTTACGCTCTCTCTGGCTGAAGGCGACTCCTTGCTGAAGGTCAAGAAGGTTAAATCTCAGCCATACATAGACATAACCCTTGAAATTCTCAGAGAGAGTGGTGTGAAGATAATGAGAGAGGGTAACGTTTACAGCGTACCCGGTTCCCAGAATTACAGGCTGCGAAGGTATGAGGTTCCGGCAGACTTTTCGTCAGCAAGCTACCTTATCGCTGCCGGTTTGATTGCTGGAGAGGTCACAATTGAAGGCATGTTCGATTCTGCTCAGGGTGACAGGAGAATAGTGGATATATGCAAAGAAATGGGAGGAGAAATTAAATGGGATAGGGAGAGGGGGGTAATACAGGCAGAGAAGTCAGAGCTGGAAGGTGTTGAGGTCGATGCCTCCGACATTCCCGACCTCGTTCCAGCCATTTCCGTTCTCGCGGCTGTGGCGAAAGGTGAGATGAAAATTTACAACGCTGAGCATCTGAGAATAAAGGAAATAGACAGGATCGAAGGCATTTGCCGGAATTTAAAGGCTCTTGGAGTTGACTGCAGACCTTTGAAGGATGGGTTGATTGTTAAGGGGGGCAAAAAGGAGTTCAAAGGTGTTGTGGACTCATTCGGAGACCACCGAATGGCCCTGGCATTTTCACTCCTTGGACTTCTTGGAGAGGTGAAGTGCAGGAACGCAGAAGTTGTTTCAGTTTCATTCCCCGGCTATTTCAGGGTTCTCCAGTCGTTAGGAGCAAATATAGTCAGGCTTTAACGTACTTCCCGTTCTCTTCCCTTACCTTTCCTTCCCTTTCAAGCTTTTTGATGTGCTTCTCCACCATAACTTTTTCAAAGAAGTCCAGCATCTCTTTTGCGTAGGGTTTCTTACCGTAAATTGGAGAAAGTTCAACAATCTCGTCTATGCTCTTTGGCTCCTCAAGAAGGGCGAGAATTTTGTCTTCTCTTTCTTTTATTTTGTTCTTGAACTTCACGATCTTGCTCACGGCCTCCTCTTTCCCAAAAATGGGCTTAGAGTGGGCAGAAACAAAGACTTCAAAGTCGAAGTTGAGCAGCTTGTCAATCTCTTTCTCGAAGAGGTAAGGATCAGCCTCAGGATTTCCGTAGAAGGGACCGAAGGGAGTCAAGTCCACATCTCCTCCAAATAGGACTTTTTGCTCGATTAAAAAAACGTGGTGATCTGCTGTATGACCTTTGATAGGTATTGCAATAATCTCTGGTTCTTCCATGATTACTCCTTCCTCATACCTTTCACACTCAAACCCCCTTAACCCGGTAGCGGCTGTTACGAATTTCTTCCAGGTCTCAACAAGGTCAGGTGTGACAAATCGATTTGCGAGTGAGTCGAGAGTAATTTTACCTCCTTCCGGAGCTAAAATTTCCTTAAAAAGCCACGCTCCGGATGAGTGGTCCGGGTGGAGGTGTGAGAGGATGAGCTTGTTTGTTCTTATCTTTTTCATAATATCTATTCCTGCCCCAGCGTCGATAACAACTTTCCCTACTTTGACAACATTACAATAAGGAAACTTTCCCCTGTTCAACCCCTCAATCACCTTAATCCCTTTAATCACTTCCATTGTGTCTGAAAAAGACTGGAGTGTTGAAAACTGTATCGTATAGACTATCATTGTGCTGAGGTTGACCTGTTTCAGAGTCTAATGCAGTAGGGGCCATGTTTGCAACTGCATCGGCAATCAACTGAAAAGGAAACAGACTGAATGTTATTTTTGTCCCAGAGGCAATCTGACTTCTATGGAGCCCTCCTCACTGGGACATGACGTTTGGAAATCATTGAGCGAGATACCTACACCATACGTGACGGGATTTATTCCATAACTCCATCATTTTTCTTGAAATCTTTTTAATATGGTGGGTATAATCTCATTCGCGATCTCTAACGATTTTGGTATGAGTTTGGTATAACAGTAATCAATAGGATCATCTCTTATGGGTTCTACAGTAACACTGCTCATGATTGCTGCATGTAAGAATGTTTTGATTTCATTAATTGAAGTATTAATTTCTTTTAAGGCTTCAGCAATTTCGTGGGCTAGTTTATTTGCATGCTCTTTCATATCAATTTTTGTTTCAAGTTTCTTCCTTGCAACGATTATGAGGGTTCTGTCAAGGACGTTGTTGTTCTTTGCCACAAGTCTAGTGAGAAGTTCAGTCGTTACCGGCCATATTCTTGTTATATAAAAGTTGCTACCGTAAAGAGCACTAATTATGGATTTCCAAGCATTTAAAGTTCTATGTGTAAACCACACAACCAAAATTCCGTCATTTTTTAGACCATTATAAGCTTCTTTAAAAAATTCCAACATTTGTTTGGCATACCAAATCTCACTAAATTTATCTTGGTTCTTGCTATTCTTGCGTTTTCTGACTATTAACTCACCTTCTCTCGGAACAGTTTGAGAATGTATATTCCAGTCAGCGATCTTTTTGCTGTCAAACAAGAATCCACTATCTATAAGCTGTTTAAGGGATAATCTCAATATTTGCCAGAAATATTCACTTATATCACTATAAATGTGGGTATCAAAATATGGGGGATCAACATTTATCAGATCGAATTTCTCGGTTATATAGGATGTTAATTTTCTTGCATCTCCATGAATTACGGAAATATTATCACCTAAACCCTCTAATCTTTTACACACCTCATTTAATACAGGAACGATCCCACCCTGAGTTTTGGTTGATGCATTAGGTTCAAAAATCCACCTTATATTTCTTCGGGGAACTATTGCTTCACAATACGCTTCTCCATATGATACTTTTCTATTCCTTGCATATTGTCCAAGTGTATCTCTTATCGTGCCTTTTTTCCAAGTAGTTGTGATAGAATTGTAATCTATGACACGGCTTATTCCTAAAGCGAGGTATACCATTGATGCTTTGCTAATGGGATCTGTAGTGTCTATTGAATCTATACGTTCATTGAGGTATTTTATAAGGTATGCAATTGAAAGTAGTTGGCGTGGATTGAATAGCTGATACCAATATCTAATTCCATGTTTTTTAACCGGCTCGAATACTTCATTCTCTTTTGGGATTTCCTCTGTTGGTATATATTTTTTAATTTCTGCAAACCTCTCAGAAAACTGTTTACATGCTTTTAAGAAGAGCTTAAAGTCCTCATCATCAGCTATCTTATATCCGTTTTTTGTTTGTCTAATCAATAAAACATGAGTTTGCAGAATTTCATCTTTATTCACTTTTCCTTTAATCAAATTTTCTAAAACTTTAAGATGTTTCTCCGTCCAAAGTCTGTAAGTTTCGTGCTTTTTCATGGTATGACTGCAATAAGGGCAAACGATCTTTTCTCTTTTAATATGGGGCAACTCAGTTTTAAATTTAGAGATGTATGGAGTAAAACGTTTGTCTTCATTGTTAAAATGAAAACCAAGATAATATTTTCTTGTAATTTCCGAATTATTGACTAATGGGATGTGCCCACCACATTTAGAACATTCAAATCCTCTAGCAAATATGTATCCTTCAGCATCTTGTGTATAAAATTCTCCAATATTTTTTTCTATATGTTCTATCAATCTTATCGCTTCTTCTTTTACCCTACTTGCAAGCTCTTTACCATATTTGGCAGGATATTCTATAGTAGCTTTTAGAATAATATATGCGACTGGACTATAATCGATCGCCACTGTTTTGAAACCTAATCTTAAACTTTCAAAAGGAATTGAACCTCCACCAGCCATTGGATCACAAACAACTATCTCATCTAATTTCTTTCCTTCTTTTTTTAATAAATTTGCAATTACATCTCTTTTAGGATCAGTGTAAAAAAGAAGTGGGGGGTACCTACTTTGAATATAAGCTTCTTTTTTCATGTTCCATCCAAGAGCATCCATAAACAAGTCCCTATCAACATCATAAGGGAGAATCGATGCAAGGGTTGTAGCTCTCGCTGCAGAACAAGGCCTTCGGGCAAACCAAGGATGCAAATTTCTTATTTTAGGATCAAAAAAATCTCTTCCGATATTCCCAGATATTCCCAGTTCTCTTGCGTGTTTTATATATGCAGGTGCAGACTTATAAGCCATTTCGATCCCTGCATCTCTACTTATTTCTTTTACCGGAAACCACTCTTCAATTAATTTTCTGTTCATTCAATCACCTTTTTCTCGGAATTCTGCAAATTTTTTGTCTATTTCTTCTCTTAATTCGTTTCCAGCTTCCTGAAATACATCTAATAATTCATCATATATATCATCGTTAGCAACAAAGTTCCAAAATTCTTCTCCAACTAGGATCTCTCCTCTAGCTAGATCATATAGGCCTTTTAAAGTCCATCGCTGATAAGGTTGAGGGTGATAAGGATTGTAAGGAATTGCAAGTCGTGTAAACACTTTGGCGTTTTTGTCTTGGCTTAATCTCAGTGCTGTCCATCTTAAAAGTTTTAGCTTTAATGCCGCAAACTCCTTCATATTAGGTTTAGCACTTGTTATATCGAATAGTTCTCTTCGTCTTCAATCTTAACAAATAGATCAACTCTCGAATCAGGATCTTTTTTGGGTTCTCCTTTTGATTTAATGCTGTTTCTTATAAGTTCAATTTCCTCCAACTTATCTACTTGCCTCGTGCCAGCCCTCAAATCATAGTGAATTTTCTGAATTAATTTCTCAGTCTCAGGATCTATACTTCCCAGAAGGTCATATTGTCTTTCAGCTTTAAATCCCGCACTTTTAGCAAGAATGACAGCAACTTGTTCCCATATAGATATTCCAAACGTGGTATTCATAGATTGAATAAAAGAGAACATAGCGTACCTATCTCTCTCTAGTAATCTAAAATGAAATGGCATATAGTTTGTTTCTGGCTTGTAATCCCTTAGTTTAGTTCTTACAATATTTACCAAAAGATCGTGTATCTCTTTACGAGTTTTTTGCTTCAAGCTCATATTTCGTACCTCTGTCTCATTTTTAAGCCTAGCTGAATTTTATGGACAACTTAGCGTTTGTTTGTTGCATATTAGGAAGCTATATATGCTTTATTGCACCTTCTCCGAATACTTTTACTTGTCAAGTATAGCAAATTGATATTTAAAAACTACTTGCAATGCTTTGTTTTCCTCGATTGGATTGTTACAATTTATTTTATTCTTTTGGAGTGCTCGTTGCTTGCTGGTGACTCTACTTGCCACATTAATCCCCGTATTTAATCTTTTACACAATTAAATACGCTAAAACCACAACACTAAGAGTGCCGATAATGTCTGTGAGTGTGGTTGTAAGGGGTATTCCACCGTTGTCCGGGTCAACACCCATTCGATAAAGCCAGACCGAGAGAGCAGTTGAAAAGAACAGAACAAAGGCTGTAAGCAGGAGATAGATGGCAATGAAGTAAAGAAAATCCTCTAACTCTGGAAAGGTCATCCCCGCAAAGGTGCTGGCAGAGAGGTAGGCAAGAACGAAGATTACTGGGGCCACTATCAGTGAAGTCGGAAAAATGTAAGCAATGTCAGCAAACTTTCTGCTTGGCAGCTCACCAAGATGCAGCCTTGTTGAAGTTCTAGCAACCATGATGCTGCCGTAGTTACCCAAACTTCCTATTACTGCCGGATACGCGAAGCTCAAAAACACGGCTCTATGTATAGCTTCGCTAAATTCCTGCAGAATGTTTCCAGTTACGCTCTGGATGAGGGCGAGCAGACAGACTATCAAAAGTGTCTCTTTGTACGCCTTTTTGTCGTATCCTCCCTTGATGGACAGATAAAGAGACATTACCAAAACGATCACCAATACAACGGTCGAAACCCACACTGCTGTGTATCTCTCGAAGAGGAAGATGAACAGTACAATTGACGGGATTGAAACTAGGTCAGCAAATGTAGTGACAGCGGGCCCCATTATGTTGTCCGGATCCACTCCTCTTCTGAAGCTCTCAATTACAATTATTGCCGTTAAAACTCCAAGAATTGCGGAAATTATGACGCTGGAATCAAGAATTATTTGAAAGGTTGTTGTCAAACCTTCCTTTCCAAAAAACTTTATTGTAGCAATGGTGGAGAGTATAAGGGCGGGAACTGTTGCAGCCCAGATGCTGAAAAACACGTTTTTTGATATGTACTCGTCTCTTATCGTTGGATCGGACGAACCGAGATACAGAGATGTGGATATTCTCGAACCAAGGGAGCCAAAGACGTTTCCCCTAAGCCCCATGAGTCCCGGAATCACGATGAGGATTTCAGGGTAAGTTGTGAGAAGCTTTTCAAAGCTGATTCCGAGGAAGATGCCAGCACCTAGGTCGAAAATAAGGCAGAGAGTTAAGGGAACAAGAACCTGTTTCAGTGCAGAAGATATCGTAAGCTCTCTCTCTGGCTGCAACCGAGCACCCCAAAAAATAGAGGTAGTTCAAATATATTTCAGTTGTGTTAGATAATCTTCTCCTTCACCATAAGCTCAGCGTTCAGAATGCTAGCCCCTGCTGCTCCTCTGACCGTGTTGTGGCCCATAACTATGTACTTCAGCCCGTTCTCACCGTCCTTCCTTATTCTGCCAACAGTGATGCTCATACCGTTGCCAGCACCTCTGTCAAGTCTTGGCTGTGGCCTGTCAGGCTCTTCTCTGACGATTATCACCTTCTCAGGGGACGTCGGAAGGTCGAGCGGTTTCAGGAATTCAAATGCTGCTTTAGCCTCCTCAACACTTACGTTGCGCTCGAACTCAACCCAAACAGCCTCAGTATGCCCGTCTATAACGGGAACTCTGTGGCATGAGGCTGAAACCTTTATGTTGGCAAACTCTACTTTCTGACCATCGAACTTTCCGAGCAGCTTTAGTGGTTCTTTCTCAACTTTTTCCTCCTCTCCCTTTATGAACGGAATTACGTTGTCAGTTATGGCAAGCGATGGAACTCCCGGATAGCCCGCACCGCTCAAAGCCTGCATTGATGCAACCCTGACAGTTTTAAGCCCCAGATCCATGAGTGGCTTAAGTGAGAGAACTAAAACTATGGTCGTGCAGTTCGGATTGGTGATGATGAACCCATCCCAACCCCTGTTCTTCTTCTGAACCTCAATCAGCCCTAAATGCTCTGGATTCACCTCCGGGATAACGAGGGGAACGTCTTCTGCCATTCTGTATGCTGATGCGTTGCTTGCAACCACAAAGCCGGCCTCTGCAAACTTCGGCTCAACCTCCTTTGCGATGTCGGAAGGCAATGCCGAGAAGACGATGTCAGCATCGACATGCTTTGGATCCATCGGCACCATTTCTATGTCCTTTGCAACATCAGGAACATCACGGGAGACTATCCAGTCCACCTCTTCCCCGTACTTCTTTCCGACTCTTCTCTCCGATGCTGCAAGGCTCGTCAGCTTGAACCACGGATGGTCTGCAAGCATCTGGATGAACTTCTGACCGACCATTCCTGTAGCCCCAAGTACTCCGACACTGTATCGCATGGATGAAGGACAAGGGACAATTTAAAAAAGTTAATGGTGCAACTCCCTCTCCTCAGCCCCGTTCAGAGCTAGCATTATGTTCGCCCTCAGCGTCATTTCGAAGTAGAGCTTGTCCGGTTCAAGAATTACGAACTTCTTCGGAATGGGTATCATCAGAGTTTCATCACACCGGTAGTGGTGATTTCCATTTGAGTCCACAAAAATCCTTGGCGATTCAGGCTTGCTTCTCTTCACGCAAAGGTAAATCGACTTATCCTTGTTTTTCCTCACTGTTTGCATGATTTCATCAATGCTGTAGACTTTCATCAGGTTTTCGAGGATTTTATCAGCGAGTTTCGAGTTTACATCTACTTCTTCCACAGCTTCCATCTGAGGTGATGGTAAACGAGGCTAAAGATAAACCTTCTGGTTGTTGGTTGATTCTAGCCTCAACATTCTACAAATTAAAAATTAAGATTACGGAAAAAGCTCTCCATTCCAGACTGGGATCATGGCCAGGAAGGATGTTCTGCCTCTTAGCATAGCTTAAAGCTTTGAAACAGCTCTCGTACCATTCTGTCAGGTCGACGTGCAGCCCCGGTGGAAGGAATGGAACTGAAGAGGCTGGAATCTCCACAAGGTTTCCTGCAGCGTCGGTCAGCTGGATAGGATGCTTCGGGGGGAAGAAGTTGAAGTACGTGTAGAAGTGGTCCCCAGCAATGAGGTATTTCTTTGTCTCAACCGCAACACCCTGCAATCCCTTGGTATGGCCGGGAAGAAGCACCGCTTTGACACCCTCAGCAATCTCCACATCACCATCAATCAGGCAGAGGTCCATTTCCTCAAGCGGATACAGCATGCTATCATCGTAAAGCTGGCGGTAGTGAGTAGGAGGGTTTAAGGCAGACTCCCACTCCCTCTTCTGGACGTAAATTCTTGCGTTTGTGAAAAGCTTTGCATTGGCAGCGTGGTCGAAATGCAGTGGGTGATTATGAGCTTATCCACATCCTCTGGCCTCAGATTAACTTTCTCCGGAGCTTCTCTCAACCCCTTCTCTCCTCCACCCTTGCCCGGGAACCCGTGAAAAGTTCCGTTCTCTGGTTCTCCAACTCCTGAATCAACGACTATTTTCTCATCCCCGCCGTCAATAACCCAGACACGTAGACCGAGCCTGTAGTCATCACTCTCATGTCGCCCATCATTACAACTGCACCAAGCGGTACGCTAATCTCGGCAACCTTCAAAGGCATTATTCTGTACATGAATTTTGCTAATTTTTAGTTATAAAACTTTTATGACATTCTCTCTTATTCTTTATGTCTACGACTTTTCTGACCCATGCAGTTTGTAAAATATCCAGAAAAAGAATTGGTGGTGTCAGTCAACTCGCCCTACTATTTAACATTCTCAGTATTATTAATCCGATTTCATACATGATGACGAACAATACGAGACTCGCAACCTGAGTCAAGCCTGTGAAATCCATCGTGAGATTCGTTACGAATATGAGAATTAAGATGTAAACGGGAATTCTCAGACTTCTGTAGGTGGTGTACTTTATTATATCAAATCTATCCGAAAGCACCATGACAAGAGGGATCTGGAAGAAGAACCCGAAGGATATGAGCAGTTTGAAGGCATTAATCAGAGTTTTTTCTGCGGAGAGGTAAGGCTCTACTGTACTGCTCAGAGCGATGCTGTAAAGGACTGGCACTACGAATTTGTAGGCAAAGAAAGTTCCAAAGAGGAAAATTCCGTAACTTGGAATCAGGATTACCTTCAAAAACTTCCTTTCATGCTCGTAAAGACCCGGTTTGGCAAAAAGGTAAAGTTCGTAGATTATGTAGGGGTAAAGGAATATGAGGGATGTTATTACTGAAAAGCTGAGCCTTATAATCACCCACTCAAGAGGTGTGAAGACGTAGATGGAGTTTTTCCCAACAAGCGAGTACCAGAAGGAAAGTAAGTAAGGGTAGGATACATAGTATGAGACAGAAACAGCAGCAATCAGAACTATGCAGATTCTAATCAGCCTACTTCTGAGTTCTTCGATGTGTTCTTGCAGTTCAAGTTCTCTGTCTTCTGGTGGGCCGCTCACATACATTTTCTGGTTGCGGGAAATAAATGCTTTGACAATGTTGGAAGAGGCGTGTCCTAATAACACCTCCTCACTACATTAAAGTAGAACACAAACATCCTGCAAAACCTGTTCCAGCACTCTAAAGCCCTTCTCCACCTTAGACTTCCAAACCTTTTCTCTCTCTCCTCTTGAAATTCACAGTAATCGAGCAGAAGAAAATCTTAGCCCTTTGCTTGAAAGCTGAACACAGATTCAATCAAACTCCTCTCTCCAAAAGTTTCGTGTTTGAATCTAACGCCTAAACGCTGCAAGGCATCTCTGTACCATGGTCCCCTGTCTAAAATCAGCTCTTCAACCTCACACATCCTCAAAACCT
>JAPDIT010000004.1 GCA_029259455.1 Archaeoglobi archaeon | reverse complement strand
TTGGCAATCTGCTTATGAAGATGAGGTTTGAGAGGACAAGCTATGAATCGTTTATCGGTGAAGTTATTAAGCTGGATAGGGATATAAGGTGGGAGGTGAATTTACACCTATGATGGAACACGACCAATCGATATGATACAATTCTTTTTATTACTGGATCTTTCAAATAGTTTGGGAACAAATCTTTCAGAGTAATCAACAATCTCATTAGCGAAATTACAGATGTCCTCGTCGATTTTGTGTTCCTTACAATACTTCGTGTGTTCACTCCAAGATGGCATGCCAGTAATTAATTATGTAGCAATTTTAAAATTATTCTTTTGCTCTTTGCTCGTTATCTTAAATATCTTACCCTCAATTACCTTAATCCCTTTAACTAATTTCTCAGTTTTTCGATGTGAATAAAACAGGCGTGACTGCATGAAAATCAGCACTTAGTACACCGAGGTCTAAAATACAATACAAAACTAAAAGAACTCCCAAAAAATTTAAATCACGATTTAGTGATGTGTAGGAAGTGTCCCAAATGAGTGCTGTCAAGCTTGTCGAACTTCTGCTGACCGCAGAAATATTCAACAGGTATGAGGAGCTAACGGAGGACGACATACCGAAGGAAATCAGGAAACTGCTGTACAATAAGGGAGGTATAAAGAGGCCTGTGGTTATTAGGGAGGATACTGTTGTAAAGTATGCAGGAAAAGTTGACCAAAAACCCCCCTTCGTTGATTTGAACGCCTTTTCCAAGCAGTACATTCTCACTTCCTTTGATCTGGCTGTTAAATGGTTCGCAAGTAGAGGAGTTGAGTTAATAAAGAAGAATCCTACTCTCGCCTACTTCTACCAGAACTACGACTCCCTCGATGTCTCTTACGAAGAGGCTAAAAAGGCCAACCTGCCGAAGCACGGAGATAAAGAGTGGCTGAAGGGGTTGATAGAGGAGCTCGAGAAGAGGGATGAAACGAGGGAGATGCTCTCTCTTGTGAGAGTATTATCTCCTGAAGAAATTCCCGTTGATTTCAAAGAAGTAGCGCTTAACGAGGAACAGCTCGAAGAGGTGAGAAAGATTGAGATTGCCCTAGAGGAAAGAAGCTTTCTGAGAAAAATTGGGCTATCAGACATAGGAAAGCTCCTGTTCATAGGCCCACCGGGAACAGGAAAAACCACCACTGCAAGGGCTTTGAGCAAGAAGCTATACCTTCCACTGCTCGAAGTTAAGCTATCAATGATCACAAGCCAGTATCTCGGTGAGACTTCAAAGAACATAGAGAAAATCTTCGAAATAGCGAGGATGATGTCCCCCTGCATTCTCTTCATTGACGAGTTTGACTATGTCGCCAAAATGAGGACGAGCGATGAGCATGCGGCGATAAAAAGGGCAGTTAACACACTGCTGAAATCAATCGACGACATCAACCTTGTTGAAGATGGTGTTCTGCTGATTGCCGCAACAAACCACCCCTCTCTTCTAGATCCAGCAGTATGGAGGAGATTCGACAAGGTTATCGAGTTCCCGGAGCCAGAAGAGGCGATAAGAAGGAGAATCTTTGAAATATTTTTGGCAAAAATCCAAGGAGATTTCGACATAGAAGAGCTTGTGAAGGAGACTGAAGGCTTCACGGGAGCAGACATAAAGCTCGTTGTAAGAGAGGCGGTTCTCGACGCACTTCTTCAGGGAAGAAAAGAGCTTACCCAGGAAGACCTCATGAATGCAGTAAGGGAGGTTCGGGAGAGGCTTAAGTTAAAGAAGTCTTACTAGCATGATAATCACCCTGCTTGGAACCGGCGACTCCCCAGGCACGCCGACTCTTAACTGTCACTGCAGAACATGTGAGGATGCGAGAAGAAAAGGATGGGAGAGAAAGAGATTTTCTGTATTGATTCAGAACAACGGCAAGACTGTGCTTATTGACACCTCTCCAGATTTGAGGAGACAGCTTCTTGACTGCAGAGTAGAGAAGGTTGATGCTGTAATCTGGACTCACTGCCACTTCGACCACTTTGGAGGGTTTGGAGAATTCTACAGAGTTCAGAACAACGTTAAGGTTTACTCCACTCCTCAAATTCACGATGATATTGGGTATTTCATGAAGTTCATGTCCTACAAGCCAATTGAAGTGGAAGCTTTTGAGAGCTTTAACATAGGAGGTATGGATTTCACCCTACTGCCAGTAAACCACCCTCCCGTGAGTGCTGTTGGTGTAAAGGTGGAGTGGAAAGGTTACAAGGTCGTCATCAGCGGAGACACAAATGCGAGAATACCAGAGAGCACTCTGAGAGAGATGCAAAATCCAGATTTGTTTATAGTAGAGGCTCTCGCACCAACAGGCAGGTTCAGGAAGCACATGAACGCCAAAGAGGCCATGGAGCTCGGTAAAAGGCTTAACGCCAGAAAAATCGTTTTAACACATCTTGGACACTTTTACCCACCACATCACATCGCCGTGAAGAGTTATCCTGTAGGTGAAGACTACCAATCCTTTTCGTTTGGAGAGGGGAGGCTTGATGAGTTCTTTGGGGATTGATATCGGAGGAGCAAATCTTAAGGTTGCCTCACCAAATGAGTGGGAGATACATTACTTCCCAATGTGGAGGGAGGCTGAGAGGCTGGAAGGTAGGCTGAGGGAAATTGCTGAAAAGTACTCAGCAGGAAAGGTCGGAGTCGTCATGACAGCAGAGCTTGCAGATTTCTTCAGCTCGAAGTCTGAGGGAGTTAAATTTATTGCAAAAGCCTGCAAAAATGTTTTCGAAGAGGTTTATTTTCTGGATGTTGATGGCGATCTCAAATCTAACATAGATGTCCCGAAAAACTTCGCCGCAAGCAACTGGGTTGCCTCATGCAGGTTTCTCTTAGAGGAAGGATACAGGAATTTCCTTTTCATTGACATGGGTTCAACAACAACAGACATAATCCCCGTTACCTCAAAAATTAATGCCGGAAAAACAGATTTTGAGAGGCTTAAAAGAAGGGAGCTCGTTTACTTCGGCATCCTCAGAACCCCAGTTTTTTACGTGCTTGAGGAATTCAATTCTGCTCCTCTCTGCCCCGAATTTTTTGCAATTACTGCAGACGTTTTTGTTTTAACAGGAGATATTCAGGAAGAAGACTATACCTGCGACACTCCCGATGGTAAAGGTAAGAGTAGAGAGGAGTGCATGCGGAGGCTTGCGAGAACGGTTTGCAGTGATTTGGAAGAGCTTGGAGAGAAAAGGGTAAAGGAGCTTGCCCTGGAAGCCAAGCGGTCAATGATAGAGACGCTCTCTAAAATAATAAAAGCCAAATCTGTGGAATGTGGCCTGAATAAGGTCTTTGCCTGCGGTATAGGTGAGTTTCTGATTAGAGAGGCTTGCGAAGAAGCAGAGATCGATTACTGGCTGATTTCAGAATTATATGGTGAGTATTCAAAGCTCTTCCCGGCCTACGCAATGCTAAAGCTTGTCGAGAAGCTTTAACCTGTAGACAATCTCGCATGAGTGTTCTGCATAACTCGCCTTGTTGTACGCATCTCTCAAGCTCTTTCCTGCTGCATAAATGCCGTGATTTCTTACAATTGCAATTTCCTTCCTCTTGATAACTTCAGAAATTTTCTCTGCAAGTTCGGGAGATCCAAACTGCCCTTCAACAACCTCTATTTCCCCAAAATAAAGCTTACCCTCCAAATCTGCTGGCACAATCTTGTCCATTAAACTCCCCAAAACAACGTTAAACACACCGTGGCAGTGCAAAACAGCGTTGTAGTCTGTTTTCTCGTAAACTTTCATATGTATCAGCTGATCAACTGAAGCCTCCTTGACGAATTCTCCGGGCTTTATTTTAACAAAAGATGAATCACTGAGATCATCAAGATTTTCGCCAGAACGGGTTATGTAAATCGAATTATCCACTTTAAAGCTCATGTTCCCGCTTGCACCGTCTATCAACCTCGATGCAGCGAGAAGCTTTCCAACTTTAATCGCTTCTTCGAACATAATTTCAGAAGAACGAAACATTTAAAAATCTTTTTTCTCTAAGGGAAGATGCCTAAGGGCTATTCTAAAAACCAGAAACAAGTGATGAGCATGATAGAGGAGAAGATATATAAAGGAACCACGACAGTGGGCTTGGTTTGTAAGGACGGAGTAGTCATGGCTACCGAAAAAAGAGCAACCATGGGAAATTTCATAGCGAGCAGGACAGCCAAAAAGATTTACCAGATCGCAGACAGGATGGCTATGACCACCGCAGGCAGTGTGGGTGACGCTCAGTTTCTCGCCAGAATAATCAGAATCGAAGCGAATCTTTACGAGATAAGAAGGGAGAGAAGGCCGACCGTAAGAGCCATCGCAACCCTCACGTCGAACCTCCTCAATTCCTACCGCTACTTCCCCTACTTGGTTCAGCTTCTCATAGGTGGTCTCGATTCGGAGGGAAAGAGTATATACTCAATCGATCCAATAGGAGGAGCCATAGAGGAGAAGGACATAGTTGCAACAGGTAGCGGCAGCCTGACCGCCTACGGTGTGCTGGAGGACAGATTTACACCAGAGATGGGAGTTGATGAGGCTGTCGAGCTTGCTGTAAGGGCAATCTACTCGGCAATGAAAAGAGACTCCGCCTCAGGTGATGGTATTGACGTTGTAAAGATAACGGAGGATGAATTTTATCAGTACAGTCCCGAAGAAGTGGAGCAGATACTGGCAAAGTTCAGGAAATAAGGATGACGAAGTATCTGGATGAGATAAGGGAAAAGGTAAAGGAGTATCTACCACCGAGAGTTAGGGTTAGGAGCATAGAATTTGAGGGGCCTCAGCTCGTAATCTACGTTGAGAACCCGCAGGAGCTGGCAGAAGTTGACATAGTCAAGAAGCTCGCCAAAGATCTCAGGAAGAGGATAATCATCCGCGCAGATCCAAAGTCGCTGAAACCCCCAGAGGAGGCAAAGGAGATAATACTGAAAATTGTCCCAGAAGATGCAAAGATTTCAAGCATCTTTTTCGATGAAGAGAGCGGAGAGGTAATCATCGAGGCAGAGAAGCCGGGAGTTGTGATAGGGAAACAGGGCTCTACATTCAGAGAAATAATGCGTGCCGTCGGCTGGAGTCCGAGAGTTGTGCGCACACCACCCATAAAATCGAAGATTATCGAGAACATCAGAAACTACCTCCTGAGCGTAAGGGAAGAGAGGAGCGAAATTCTGAAAAGAATCGGAGAAAGAATACACAGGACTTCACTCATAGATGAAAAGTGGGTCAGGGTGACGTTTCTGGGGGGAAGCAGAGAGGTTGGGAGGAGCTGCTACCTGCTGCAAACACCGGAGAGCAGAATTCTTATTGACTGTGGGGTGAATGTGAGCAATCTTTCAAGCACGCCCTACCTCTATGTCCCTGAAGTCCAGCCTCTCGATGCTCTCGATGCTATTGTAATAACCCACGCACACCTCGACCACTGCGGTCTCGTGCCCTTGCTCTACAAGTTCGGATATAAGGGGCCGATCTACCTCACTCCACCCACAAGAGACCTCATGGTCTTGCTGCAACTCGATTTCCTTGAAGTTGCAGGAAGGGAAGGCACTAATCCCCCTTACAGCTCAAACCTCATCAGAGAAGCTCTGAAACATACGATTACTCTCGACTACGGTGTTGTTACGGACATAAGCCCCGACGTCAGGCTGACCTTCTACAATGCAGGCCACATTCTTGGGTCGGCAATAGCACACTTCCACATCGGAGAGGGGCACTACAACATCGCCTTTACCGGAGACTTCAAGTTTGAGAGGACGAGGCTCTTTGACAGAGCAGCGACAAACTTTCCGAGACTTGAAGCGCTTGTGATGGAAGCTACATACGGTGGAGCAAACGATATGCAGCCCTCAAGGAAGGAGGCTGAGGAGAGACTGATTGAGGTAATCAACCGAACACTGGACAGAAGAGGTAAGGTGCTCATACCGACTTTCGCTGTAGGAAGGAGCCAGGAGGTCATGATCGTTCTTGATGAGGCAATGAGGGAGAACAGGCTGAGAGAGACTTACGTTTACCTCGACGGAATGATTTACGAAGCTACGGCAATCCACACAGCATATCCTGAGTACCTGAATGCCCATCTGCGGGACCTGATTTTCTACCACGGTATAAACCCATTCATAAGCGAGAACTTCGTGAGGGTTGACTCACCATCAAAGAGAGAAGAGGTGATCAG
This sequence comes from Archaeoglobi archaeon, assembly GCA_029259455.1. Taxonomy (GTDB): domain Archaea; phylum Halobacteriota; class Archaeoglobi; order Archaeoglobales; family Archaeoglobaceae; genus Archaeoglobus. The sequence goes on along the minus strand of JAPDIT010000004.1, from coordinate 10,911 downwards.
CGACCCCTCACCGGGCATAATTATCGCAACGTCTGGTATGCTGAACGGTGGACCTGTTATGGAATACTTCAGACACCTTGCAGAGGATGAAAGGAACACAATCGTCTTCGTAGGATATCAGGCTGAAGGGACGCTTGGCAGGAAAATCCAGAAAGGCTGGAAAGAGGTGCCATTCTCCGTTGATGGAAGAAGAGAGGTCGTCAAGGTAAACATGGAAGTTGAAACCGTTGATGGGTTCTCCGGACATTCTGACAGAAGACAGCTCATGAACTACATACGCTATCTGAACTCCAAGCCCGAAAAGGTTGCGACTGTGCATGGTGACGAATCGAAGTGCATAGACTTAGCCTCAAGCATATACAAAACCTACAGAATCGAAACCAGAGCACCGATGAACCTTGAGACGATGAGGTTTGTTTGAGGAGAATAAATTTATCTGTTTGAAGTTGGTGAAACGTTATGAAAAGAATTCTGGTCTGCCCGGTATGTAAATCAAAGGATGTTGAGCTTGATGCTGGAGGCTACACGGGGAAATATTACTGCAAGAACTGCGGTTATGTGGGAAGCTTTATTTTGGAGATGACTGAAGGAGAGTACAAGGAAATGATGGAAAAAGAGAAATTTGAAAAAATAGAAGATGAGAAATCTAAGCTAAAAGGAGTGAGAGAGGATTAAAATTAAGTTTATATTCCCATGACCAACTTTTTTTATGCAAGAAATCTCTTCCCACGTAAAATCTGGAAAACCTGCTATGATTCTTGATTCTGAAAAGAGTGCCATCTGCATTCCGGCAGAAGTTGTTAGCGGTGAAATACTAAACTTCATGATGAAGAACTGCGACGAAATTCGTCTGGCTCTGACTTGGAAACAGATTTTGAATTTGGGACTGAACAGGTTCAGGTTTCAGAACGGCAACTTAATCCCAATTGACCCGAATCTTGAGAAGATTTCAGCTGACGACAGGGCAGCTTTCATCAGAGAGCTAGTCACCGGAAAGGCTAAGGACGTAAAGTACCCCGGAAGAATATTTGTGGAAGAGACGAAGGAAATGGGCGTGCTTGAAAGACCGGGAATGGCTGAAGCATGTGCTGACCTTGCCAAGATGGCAGGCTTTGCCCCTTCAGCCGTCTATGCACCCCTTATGACGGCAGAGGGTGGTGTGGCTGGAGAAGATTACGCCCTCAAATTTGCAGAAGAGCACTCAATGCCGGTTTTCAGGATAAAGGATATGATCGAGTTCAGAATCAAATCGGAGAAAATTGTCGAGAGAGTTGTTGAAGCAACCCTTCCAACAAAGTTCTACGGCACTTTCAAAGCTGTGGGTTACAAAACGCCTCTCGGTGAGATTGTTGCACTGGTCAAAGGAAAGGTAGATGAGGGGGACGTGTTGGTGAGAATACACTCGGAGTGTCTCACAGGAGATGTTTTTCACTCCCTGCGTTGTGATTGCGGAGATCAGCTCGAAAATGCTCTCAAGATGATTGACAAAGAGGGTAAGGGTGTGGCAATCTACATGAGGGGACATGAGGGGAGAGGGATAGGTTTGATCAACAAGCTGATGGCCTACAAACTTCAGGAGGAGGGAAAGGATACTGTCGATGCAAACATAGAGCTCGGCTTCCCGCCGGACATGAGAAGCTATGGCATTGCTGCCCAAATACTGATGGATTTGGGAGTTAAGAGCATAAGGTTGCTTACGAACAACCCTCTGAAAATAGAGGAGCTGAAGAAATACGGATTCAAGATTGTCAGGGAGCCGATTGAGGTGGAGCCCTGCGAGCTTAACCTTCCGTATCTGAAAGCGAAAAAGTATAAGATGGGTCACATGTTATGTTTCAACGACTAATCTGTGAATGCGGTGCAGAGTTAATCAGCGATGTTGCGTATTGCCTCAACTGCGGGAGAAAACACGCTATTGGCTGCGGTGTTTATGTCTCTGAGAAGAGAGTGCATGTAAGAATTTTTGGTAAAACGAGTTACGAAGGATTCAGTTTAAAAAGATATGACGAGGACATTTCGATCAGAAACCTGTACGAGATTCTGGGGGAGAGAATCTACTTCTCAAGAGTGGAGGAGGTCGTTGTTTCCGGAGAGAATAGAGAGTTGATAGAGGAATGTGTGGAGAATCTGAAAAACAGCCTTTATCCCTTCGAAATTTCAGTCAGCGATGCCTTTGAAACGCCTAAGGAATTTTTTGAAAAACTGGAGCGTGTACTGAGGGTGAAAAAGGAGCTAAAAACTGTAGATATACCTCCTGAGGACAAGATACACGGCAGCCACTCGACAATAATCGGAGGGAGGGAAGGTTACAACCTCATCCTTACACTCGCCAAATCCCCATTCGTGAAAAAGGTCGTTCCGGGAGTTATAGAGGGCAATGCGACAAGTATTGGTGGGGGAGTTAAGCTGAAGCTCACGAGAAGCGATGAGAAAGGGAATATCAGGGCTTTGCTGATTGATGGCTCATCAGTCCAGCAGATTTATGTGATAACCACAGCCTCAAACAGGGATGATGGGGAGGGGGTTTTGAAACTTCTGAGGGGGTATGTACGCGATATACAGGGCTAAAGGTATCGAGGTTGCAATCCCTTTCGAATGCAGAATGTGCGGGAAGTGCTGCGAGAAGCTCAGCCAGTGCGTTTACGACCCGCTATCGGGAAAGATAATCGCGGAGACAGATTTTGGACTGTTTGAGTATATCGAGCTGGATGTTGATGCGAAAAGTCCCATTCTGATTAAACCATGTCCATTTCTTAAAGACGGAAAATGCGAGGTTTACGCAATCAGACCGAGAAGCTGCAAGGATTTTCCTCTGACTGAGCAGGGTGACTGCGGTGAGGGTTACAGAGAAATCATGGAGAGAGTCAGGGAAATTGAGGGCGCAGTTGGAGAGCTTGAGTTTATAAAAATAGAGCACGATATCGATTAGTAAGTGTCTGTTCATAAGTTGAGGAGTTCGGATGGTTAGCTGAGTCATGCTCGCCCCAACCGGTTGAAACGTTCTTGGTGCGGCTGGGGTTTGTCGGTTGAGAAATCAGTTGAGAAAATTGATGAAATTATTAAAAGGGGATTGAAAAATGAATGGGCTATATGTAATCCCAAGCATTGCCATCTACGAGCTTTACTGGTTCTTCGTGGCTGAAGGTTTAGGACAAGGAGAATATACCAGAAAGATGCTGAGAAGCTGGGAAATTGATGTTTGTAAAAATTGAATGAAACTACTAGTCGTTCCCCACACTAATGTTTGTTCATGCAAAATAAATTATATATCACCGATCTAACACCCATACATGAAAAAGCTCGTTGTAGTACCCCTGCTTTTGCTCATTGTCTTCGTCATCGCCGCACACAGCTACCTCAACCTCTTGGCTCCATTCAGCAGCAGTCTGTGGGAGGTGGACAGATCAACGGAAGTTCCAAATCCCTACGGCTGAGCTGAAGTTTACTTTGACGAGTACGGTGTGCCGCATATAGTTGCCGAGAATGAGAAGGCCATGCCTTTGCCGTTGGCTACATCCACGCCAAAGACCGCCTCTTCCAGATGGATCTTCACCGAAGGATGATGAAGGGAGAGTTAAGCGAAGTCTTTGGTGAGATCTCTTCGATTCCGATGAGTTCCACATAAAAATGGATTTTGTTGGTGCAGCAGAAGCTTCGTGGAGCATAACCAAAGACTCGGAAATTGGTGAGTTTTTGGTTGCATACAGCGAGGTGTGAACTACTACATCAACAACCGCCCTCTACCAATTGAGTTCAAGCTCGCAGGCTACAAGCCCAAACAGTGGACTCCGGTTGACTCCCTCCTCGACTGGCTTAAGCCATTTGAAGCGAAAGAAGGACTGGGATCGAACAACTGGGTTGTCTCAGGAAAGTTCACCGAAAACGGAAAGCCGATGCTCGCTAATGACCCCCCACCTGCTTCTGATGGTCCCACCCGTCTGGTATGAAATGCACCTAAAGGTGAACGGGGAAAATATCAGGGGTGTGTCCCTTTCCGGTGTGCCGGCCATCCTAATCGGGATGAACGATTACGTTGCGTGGGACTTCACCAATGTTGGGGCTGATATAATCGACTTCTACTACTATGTCTGGGATGGCGAGAAGTACCTCTACCAAAGGCGAGTGGCTCGAACCGGAGAAGAAGGTTAAGGTCGTGAGAGTTAAGACTGACAGCGATGTTGAGGAGAGAAAAGTTGTTGTGGAAAAGACTGTCCATGGGCCGGTTATAGAGAAGCACGGAAGAAAGGTTGCAGTTGCTTGGATTGGGCTGACAGCAACGAGAGAAGCATTGGCAGTTTACAAGTACAACCACGCCCACAACATCACTGAGTTCATTGAAGGTTTGAAGCTATTTGACGTTCCCGCGCAGAATGTGGTTTATGCAGACATCTACGGAAATGTGATGTATTATCCCGCAGGAAAATTCCCGATAAGGCTTATTAACGGAACTGAAGTTCCCGGAAACGTCATATTCAACGGTTCAGCCGGAGAGGGAGAGTGGAGGGGATTCGAACCCTACGACGTTTCGACTTGGGAAAGCTTCATACCGTTCGAGGAAATCCCCCACCTTATAAATCCTGACTACATTGGTACTGCAAACCAGAGGTTGTTTTTGGCTATCAGCACTATCTCGGCGATTCGATGTACTTTGCAGACCCCCTACAGAGGAATGAGGATTTACGAAGTGCTCGATGATGCTGTCAAATCAGGCAAAAAGATATCTCCAGAATACTTCATGGAAATGCAGAGAGATGTCTACTCCAAACCAGCAGAGTTCTTCATCCAATTCATTTTCGAGGCTGAGGGGAAAATGAGCGAAAAGGCGAAGAGCTACGCTGAAAAGCTGAGAAACTGGGATTTCAGAATGGTTAAAGACAGTGAAGCAGCACTGGTGTTCTCAATCTGGTTCGAAGAGTTTATAAACGAGACTTTTGGCGATGAGTTCTACTCAGCCGGGCTGGATAAAGACTTCTATCCCCACCTCTACGTTCTCCAGAACTTGCTGCAGACAGTATCTGGTTTGACGATATCAGGACTGAAGAAAGGGAGCAGAGAGCAGATATTGTGGCGAGAGCTATGGAGAAGGCAGTTGGAATAATAGACTCTAACGGTTACAGGGTTTATGGAGACTACAACAGGCTGAACATAAAGCATGCGTTCAGCAGCTTTGTTAAATTCTTCGACTATCCAAGCATGCCGATGAACGGCTCCACATACACTATTTTCAACTTCAGAAAGGCTGTTGACTGGGGAAGTGGAGTATGGCAGGCAGGGAGTAGCTGGAGAATGATTGTAAACTTCGACGAGAACTACTGTGTAATTCCAGGCGGAAATTCTGGCAACTACTTCTCTCCACACTACTACGACCAGCTTGAAATGTGGGCGAATGGGGAGTACAAGAACTTCGATTTCAGTGTTAGGGGTGAGAAAATTGTCTGCAGGAGGTGATTCCATGAACAGCTGGATTCTAATTGCCGGCTCTTTTGTATTGGCTCTCGGTTTGTCCATCTTTCACTGGGCCGGCATAATAGTCGGAGGACTAATTGCAGGATACTTCTCGAGAAATTTCAAGGAAGCATTTGCTGTTGGCTTTGCATTGGGCTTTTTCATATACGGGGCCTTCATAGCTTACTTAGCCTACATGGGGGATGCTGACAAAGTTTCTTGCCCTCTCTACACTGTCATACATAAGCTTGGTGCTGTGTTCGGTTCTTGCAGTAATTTCTACAATCATCACAAACTTTTTTTCACCTTCCGCATTAGAGTAATCGTGAAGGGTTTGCCACCATCGCTGAGAAGCAGAAAAAGATATATTGCCTTCAGGATTATAGCTGAAAAGAAGATTGACGAGAGATCACTTTCCCGTGCGCTGTCGGAGAAAATGCTTAGCCTGTTTGGTGAGTGCTTTGCGGCAAGCGGGCTGAGAGTGAAAAGCTTCGATGGGGAGAAAGGGATAATCAGGTGCTACAGACAAGCTCTCGATAAGGTGATGGTGGCTCTCACGCTGATGACTAGCGTTGGAGATGTAAAGGTAATTCCGCTGACGATAGGAGTCAGCGGGACGATAAAAAGGTGTAAAAGAAAGTATTTGGAGGTGTGAACATGCACTTACCGCAAATGGGATATGATAGAGCCATAACAGTATTCAGCCCTGATGGAAGATTGTTTCAGGTAGAGTATGCCAGAGAAGCTGTAAAAAGAGGTGCTACTGCAATTGGCATTAAGTGCAGAGAAGGTGTCATTCTGATAGCCGACAAAAGAGTTGGTAGCAGGCTTCTTGAGGCAGACACAATTGAGAAAATCTACAAGATTGATGAGCACATCTGTGCTGCAACCTCAGGCCTTGTAGCTGATGCAAGAATTCTTATCGATAGGGCGAGAATTGAAGCGCAGATTAACAGGTTGACTTATGATGAACCAATAACGGTTAAGGAACTTGCAAAAAGAATTTGCGATTTCAAGCAGCAGTACACGCAGTACGGAGGAGTCAGACCATTCGGCGTCTCATTGCTGATTGCTGGTATTGACGAGGTGCCAAAGCTTTACGAGACTGATCCAAGCGGTGCTTTGCTTGAGTACAAGGCGACAGCTATAGGGATGGGCAGGAACACTGTCACTGAGTTCTTTGAGAAGGAATACCGTGAAGATCTCGGCTTCGATGATGCTTTAATCCTCGGACTTGTTGCGATGGGGCTTTCAATTGAATCAGAACTCGTCCCTGAGAACGTTGAAGTGGGCTACGTCAGAGTTGACGATAAAACTTTCAAGGAAATGACAGCAGAAGAGCTCAGACCCTACGTTGAAAAGGCAAACGAGAGGATTAGAGAACTGCTGAAGAAGTGAAGTATGGTATCCCTCGATAAGGCCGTAATTGCAAGGCTCAGAAAAGGAGGAGAAGAGTTCGAAGTCCTTGTTGACCCATACTTAGCCAAAGACCTCAAGGAAGGAAAGGAAGTTAACTTCGAGGAGCTTCTCGCTGCCGAGGAGATATTTAAGGATGCAAGAAAGGGTGAGAGAGCATCGGCAGAGGAACTGAGAAAGATATTCGGAACAGAGGACATCTTCGAAATTGCTAGAAGAATTATTATCGAGGGAGAAGTTCAGATTACTGCCGAGCAAAGAAAGGAGATGCTTGAAGCCAAAAGAAAGCAGATAATCAACTTCATTAGCAGAAACACTATCGATCCGAGAACAAACGCCCCGCACCCTCCATCAAGGATTGAGAGAGCGATGGAAGAGGCGAAAGTGCACATAGACATCTTCAAGTCGGTTGAGGCGCAAGTGAAGGACATAGTTAAAGCCCTGAAGCCCATTCTTCCGCTGAAGTTCGAGGAAATGGAGATAGCAATCAAGATACCACCCGAACACACCGGAAAAGCAATCTCTGCCCTTTATAACTTTGGAGGAATTACAAAAGAAGAGTGGCAGAGAGACGGAAGCTGGATATGCGTGATGCGTATCCCGTCAGGAATGTACGGAGACCTGATGGACTTGCTCGGGAAGGTCGCAAAAGGTGAGGCTTTGACAAAGATTTTAAGGAGGATAGGATAATGAGAAGGATAGTACTACCTGGAGATTTGCTTTCCACCAATCCACGTGCTGCTGGATACGGAACATACGTGGAAGGTGGGAAAGTTTACGCGAAAATAATAGGTCTTTTTGACCAGACCGAAACTCATGTTAGGGTTATTCCCTTAAAGGGTAGATACACGCCTTCAGTCGGGGATGTTGTTATCGGTATAATCCGAGAAGTTGCCGCCAACGGCTGGGTGGTTGATATTTACTCTCCATATCAGGCCTTTCTGCCCATACTCGAAAATCCGGAAATGAAGCCTAACAAGAAGCCGAATGACGTGCTTGACATAGGTGATGCAATCATAGCCAAGGTTCTCAACATCGACCCAAAAATGAAGGTTACACTGACGATGAAGGACAGAATTTGTCGCCCCATCAGGTTTGGGAGAATTGTGGCCGTTAATCCAGCAAGGGTTCCGAGAGTTATTGGCAAGAAGGGGAGTATGATAAAGCTTCTTAAGGGTGAACTTGACGTTCAGATAGTTGTTGGGCAGAACGGTTTGATATGGGTTAATGGAGACCGCAGAAAGGTCTCCATTGCAGAAGAAGCTATCTACCTTATCGGGCAGGAGGCTCATACTGAAGGCTTAACAGATAGAGTTGCAGAATTTATAAAGAGGAGGAAGGCAGATGTCGGAATTCAGTGAGAGAGCAGAAAGGTTAATTGTAGATGGTTTAAGGCTCGATGGTAGAAAATTTGACGAGCTAAGACCAATTAAAATTGAGGCTAGCGTATTGAAAAGAGCCGATGGTTCATGCTACCTTGAAATGGGTAAGAACAAGGTAATTGCAGCCGTTTTCGGTCCGAGAGAGGTTCACCCGAGACATCTTCAGGATCCAAGCAAGGCTGTTGTCAGATACAGGTACAACATGGCACCTTTCAGCGTTGAGGAGAGGAAGAGACCCGGGCCGGACAGAAGGAGTGTTGAGATATCAAAGGTAAGCAAGGAAGCTTTTGAAGCAGTAATAATGAAGGAGCTGTTTCCAAGAAGTGCGATAGATATCTTCGTGGAGGTTTTGCAGGCAGATGCCGGGAGCAGGACGGCATGTCTGAATGCTGCGAGTGTAGCACTGGTTGATGCAGGAGTGCCAATGAAGGGGATGATTACTTCAGTAGCAGTAGGCAAGGCTGACGGGCATCTCGTCCTCGATCCAATGAAGGAGGAGGACAATTTTGGCGAAGCAGACATGCCCTTCGCATTCCTCATAAGGAACGGCAAGATCGAGTCGATAGCATTGCTTCAGATGGACGGAAGAATGAGTAGAGACGAGGTTAGGCAGGCAATAGAGCTTGCAAAGAAGGGTGCGCTTCAGATTTATCAAATGCAGAGAGAGGCGATACTCAGGAGATACATAGAAGTTGGAGAAGAAATGGACGAAATAACAGAGGGTGGTGAAAATGCCTGAAGACATTCTGGTGGACATCAAGCGTGACTACGTCCTCTCAAAGCTTAGGGACAACGAGAGAATAGATGGGAGAGGCTTCAATGAGTTCAGAAGTGTGGAGATAATTCCAAACGTTGTGGAGAAGGCTGAAGGTTCAGCTCTGGTCAAGCTGGGTGAAACGCAGGTGATGGTTGGAGTTAAGATGCAGCCGGGTGAGCCCTATCCTGACACTCCCGACAAGGGGGTTATAATCGTAAATGCCGAGCTCGTTCCCTTAGCCTCACCTACATTCGAGCCAGGACCTCCAGATGAGAACGCAATCGAGCTTGCGAGAGTTGTAGACAGGGGTATAAGGGAGAGCGAGGCTGTTGATTTATCAAAGCTTGTTATCGAGGAAGGGGAGAAAGTCTGGATAGTGTTCATTGATATCCACGCTCTCGACGATGATGGAAATCTGCAGGATGCATCAGCATTGGCAGCTATTGCTGCACTTATGAACACAAAAGTTCCAGCAGAGCGATTTGAGGTAGGGGAAGACTTCCTGCTGCCAGTTCGGGATCTTCCGGTATCGGTGACATCGCTCGTTGTGGGGAACAAGTACCTTGTCGACCCGAGCAGAGATGAGATGAGCGTTGGAGACACGACTTTGACAATCACCACTGACAAGGATGACAACGTTGTTGCAATGCAGAAGAGCGGTGGTTACTTGCTTGACGAAAAGCTTTTCGATGAGCTTCTGGATGTTAGCATAAACTGCGCCAGAAGGCTGAGGGAGAAGCTGAAGGAAATCTGAGCCTTTTACTTTCTAAGTCTAAGTTTAACCCAGCTCGAAATGGCTAACGGTATCTCAAATGTTCACTGCGAATATGTATGCAAGCCGATAAAGTTCACACTGCCACTCCGCAAAGTAAGCAGTTCCGTAAATCTTGTTTACCGCCATTATTCAAACCATCATTCCGTATATAAGCCCAAGTGGTTGGAAAACCGCTCCAGCTCTCTCCTCCAATTCTTTTCTTTCTTTTTCATTTATAAGCCTCATGACTTTCTCAGTAAACCTTCTATCGATTTCTACCATGAGCGTAAAGATGAGAGCAATCAGAAAACTGATCTCGATACTTGTTTTTACGAGGTACAGCCATCCAATCGTTATTGTAGTAAATATCAAAGAAAGTCTGAGCGCTACGAAGTTTTTTGCGAAGCTGTACTTGTGCAGAAGCATGTGCGTCAGAATAAAAATAAATAGTCCTACTGCCGCACTTCTTGGTAAATCTAATCCCGATAAATACGCTAAAAGACCGAGAGTAAATGCTGCAGTCATCTCAAGAGTAAAATGTTGAAGAGAAATACGCAACTTTTCCTTCACGATGCACTTGGGACTTTTTCGCATATTTTACATAGCCGAGAACAGCGAAGCTACGACGAAGCTCTTTAGCAAAGGCAGAACGGCTATGTGGTGGATTCCAAGCATCAAAATTACTCCACAGATTATGAAGACTATAGTAACTAACAATGTGATCAAGTAAATAAACCTCTCCAAATTTCAACGGAGCAAAGATTAACCAGATCGTAGAAAGTTAAGCCAAGCTTATGGCTTAGGAACTCTATACAGTTTGCCAAAGCGGCCATAAGCAGAATAAAACCGTTATTACTCTTTTCACTTCTCAAATAATTCCCCTCAAGCTTTAAAATGGATTTGTCCCTTCTGTGCTTCTCCTCAATCCAGAATCTCTTCAGGTATTCTTTTATTATGTTCTCTGCTTTCTTCTTCCAGTTTGTTGAAACCAAGTAGGTTCTTTTTTATCTTCCATCAGACATTTTACCACCTTAACCCTCCCAACCTCAGGAACGTTAAGACTTTGGAAGCTAAATAAAACTCCTTTCCTTCAAAGTCCTGCAGAGCTTCTCTTTCTCGAATAACTCTTCTATCCTGAATTTCTTTCCGAACACTTC
>JAPDIT010000035.1 GCA_029259455.1 Archaeoglobi archaeon | reverse complement strand
GCATAGATATACGGGGAGATCTGTGTATAAGTTTGCAGCTCTGAATGTCCTTTTGGTGGGGGTGGTTGTTGCTCTGGGTTTCAGGGAGAAGAAGGTGTTGCAGAGGTTGGCTGAGATGTGATTTGGTAAGAACCCTAAATAGAGTTATGTCAATACTATGTAAGTGTTACTAAAAGATTAAATTACACAATAAAAAAAAATAAAAAATAGAACTTTACTTACGAATCCCCAACCTCTTCAGAACCTGCGTCGCTCTCTCCTGCCCGAAATACTCGTAAACTCCTCCTTTGCTTCCGGGCTTCAAAGATGGATCGCCAAGATAGCCAGCATCAACAAGTTGCACCAGCAGCTTTGGTGGTGCCCACTTCGGATCTTTAGTTGCCTCGTACATCGCCTCGTATATCCTCAGCCTCGTGTCAAGCCCGACCAAGTCTCCTGTCTCGATAGGCCCCATCGAGTAGCCGTATCCGAGCATCATTCCGATGTCTATGTCTTGAGGGGTTGCCACACCTTCCTGAACCATGAGCATGGCCTCCTTGCCCAAAACAAGGCCAAGACGGGACGTTGCAAAGCCCGGAGAGTCGTTCACAACTATCGGCACCTTTCCCAGCTGCATGAACCACTCCTTAATATCGCTCACGAGTTTTTCATGGCTCAGCAAACCCCTTACGAGCTCAACCAGCATCTGAATCTGAGCGGGGTTGAAGAAGTGGATACCGAGGAACTTCTCAGGGTTGCTTACTGCTGAGGATAACTTCGTTATGCTGATTGACGACGTGTTGGAGCCGATGATGGCATTTCCCACTACACCATCTATCTCCTTCAGAACCTTTAGTTTTAAGTTCACATCTTCAAACACCGCCTCGATAACCAGATCGCAGTCCTTCAGAGCAGAATATTTGGTAGAAGTCGTGATTCTGTCCAGCACAGCCTTCATTTCGTCTTCCGTAATCTTCCCCTTCTCCACAAGCTTCTGCAGACCGAACCTGCCAGTTTTAATAGCCTTCATGCCCTTCTTCAGAGATTCTTCGCTGACATCTACCGCAACCACTTCCAGACCCTTCTGGGCGAAGAACTGGGTAATCTGCGTGCCCATCAACCCAAAACCAACAACACCTATCTTCTTGAACATGCTATCACCTCAACGACCCTTAAATTCGGGTTTTCTTTTCTCCAAAAACGCTCTCATTCCCTCTTTCGCATCCTCGCTTGAGAAGAGCAGCGAAAAGAGGCTCACCTCGTATTTAAGACCTTCTCTCAGCGGCATGTTGAGTGAAGCGTTCAAAGCCTTCTTGGCAATTTTAACTGCGAGAGGTGACTTCTCGACGATCTTCATGGCAACTTCCTTGCTTCTTTCCATCAGCTTATCATGTTCAACGACCTCATCAACAAGTCCGATTCTCAAAGCTGTCTGAGCATCAATTATCTCTCCGGTAAGAACGAGCCTCTTGGCCATCCCAAGTCCAACAAGTCTCGGCAATCTCTGCGTTCCACCCGCTCCAGGTATGATTGCGAGGTTGATCTCTGGCTGACCGAACTTTGCCTTCTCACTCGCTATTCTTATGTCGCAGGCCATTGCAAGCTCACATCCTCCACCAAGCGCGTAGCCGTTGATTACAGCTATTACAGGAATTTCGAGCTCCTCTATCCTTGAAAAGAGGTCAGTTCCAAGCTTTGTTGCTTCGAGAGCCTTTACAGGATCCCTCTGCAAAAGTTCGTTGATATCTGCCCCTGCAGCAAACGCCTTTCCGCTTCCCGTTATAATCAGAACCCTTACGCTTTTCTCAGCCTCCTCGACAACCTCTGCCAGCTCCATCCTTGTTTTCGTGTCCAGAGCATTCAGCTTTTCCGGCCTGTTCAGCGTAGCAATTCCGATCTGACCATCAATCTCGAACTTCACCCTCTCTCCCATTTCAGACCCTCCCCATGAGTCTTCTCGCTATAACGAGCTTCTGGATCTCCTTTGTCCCCTCGTAGATCTCCATGAGCTTAGCATCCCTGTAGTAGCGCTCTGCTGGATACTCTCCAATGTATCCGTAACCTCCGTGAAGCTGCACACACCAGTCAGCGACGTAAACTGCCGTTTTGCCTGCAAACCACTTTGCCATGGAAGAAAGCTCTGGCCTGGGATCTCCAACGCTGCAGTGCCACGCAGCCTGCCACGCCAGCAGCCTTGCAGCCTGGATGCGAGTTGCCATCTCTGCCATCTTGAACTGGGTGTGCTGGAAAGAAGCAATCGGCTGTCCGAACTGCTTTCTCTGCTTGACGTAGTTGAGTGCGAGTTCAAAGGCACCCTGAGCTATCCCCACTGCCTGAGCAGCAACCCTCGGCCTCGTGTGGTTGAAGAACTCCATCAGGTAGTAGAATCCCTTTCCCAGCTCGCCGAGGATGTTCTCATCTCCAACTCTCACATCTTTCAGCACGATCTCTGCCGTATCGCTCGCCCTCAAACCCATCTTGTTCTTTATCTTTGTTGCTTTGAACCCCTTGCTCTTGCTCTCAACTATTGCGAATGTTAAACCGTGATGTCTCTTCTCACCCTCGTAAGTTCTTCCCAAAACGAGAACGAAATCGCACACACTGCCGTTCGTTATGAACGTCTTTGTGCCGTTGATAACCCACTCATCCCCCTCTTTGACAATCTTGGTTTTCACATTCGCAACATCACTCCCAGCTTCTGGTTCAGTTGTCGCCATTGCAGAAATCCCGTTTCTTTCGGTCACCCACCTGAGATACTTCTCCTTCTGCTCCTCACTGCCAAAGAGAATTAGTAGCTCTGTGCCAAAGGTCGAGCTAAGGCATGCGTTGCCGATGCCCGGGCTAACTCTATAGAATTCCTCTGTAACCAAAGCTTCCTCAAAAAGGCTGAGCCCCATTCCGCCATACTCTTCGGGAATCTTCACCGTTGAAAAGCCAAGTTGCCGTGCTTTTTTCACCAAATCCATCGGATACTTCTCCTCTCTATCACATTCCTCCATGATTTCAGGTGTAAACTCCTTCTCAGCGAACTCTCTTGCGGCTCTCCTTATGTCCTCCTGCTCTGGAGTCAACTTAAAATCCACCATTAAACCACCTCGAAATAAACCTTCCAGACACCGGTCTTGTCCTTACCCGTCTTCAGCCTGAGTCTGTCTCCAACCTTTACATTTTCAGCCCATCCCATCACTCTGACATTTCCAAACCTCGCAATTGCTATTGTGTACGGCTTTCCATACCATTCAAAACCTGCGGGGATAGTATGGACGGTTGTGAAGGCCTCAACAACTCCCTCACCCTCAATTTCAACCCATTCAACCTCTCCACCGCACAGACACTCAGCTATCGGCGGGTAGTACTCCTCTCCACAGTTCTTGCAGACAGTTTTGTACACCTTTCCTTCCTCAAGCCCTTTCCAGTATCTCTCAGTCTTTACAACTGGAATTTTATGCTTCATCAGCAACTCACGGCTCTCGATAAACATCCTATCACCTCCTCAAAACCATCACGTAGGCGAAATGGCCAGTACCTCCAACATTGTGCAGCAAACCCCTGTAGTTCTTCAGATCAACCTGCAGTTCTCTCGCCTCACCGCGAAGCTGCTTCACGATCTCATAAACCATCGCCACACCAGTTGCAGCAAGCGGATGCCCCTTTGCCTTCAGCCCACCGAACGTGTTCACCGGAATCTTTCCGCCCAAGTCCGTCTCGCCGCTCTCAATCAATCTGCCACCTTCACCCTTCCTGCAGAATCCGAGATCTTCGTAGGCCATGATTTCGGCTATGGTGAAGCAGTCGTGGACAGTGGCGATGTCGAACTCCTTAATGGGACCCTCTATGCCGGCTCTCCTGTACGCCATTTCTCTGGCCAGCACAGTTGCCTTAAGGCCGACAAAGCTCTCCCTCCTCGTCATATTTGATGTGTCAGAAGCGTAGCCAACGGATTCGATCCAGACTACATCATCAATCCCAAGCTCCCTTATCTTCTCCTCACTCGCCAGAATTGCAGCAGAAGAACCATCGCTTATGGGCGAGCAGTCGTAAAGCTTCAGGGGATAGGTTATGTACCTTGAATTCAGCACGTCCTCAACCGAAATCTCCTTCCTGAAGTGAGCCTTCGGATTTTTTGCTGCATTTCTGTGAGCTTTAACTGCAACCTTTGCAAGCTGTTCTTCTGTTGTGCCATACTTTGCCATGTGGGCTGATGCGTGCATGGCGTAGTAAGCAGGAAAAGTGGTGCCGTACTGGTGAAACTCCCACAGGTAGTTTCCCCCTCTTCCGCCAATAGCAAGGGAGGTTGCTGTATCGACTTCGGTCATCTTCTCAACGCCTATGGCTATGGCAACATCCGCCATTTTCGAGGCTATTGAAGTGTAGGCAGTATAAACAGCTGCCGCACCGGTTGCACATGCAGCCTCAACCCTGATCGGCCCCTTCCCCGCAAAACCGCAGTACTCGTTTACCGGCACTGCTGGCATTAGCTCGTATCCTCTTGTGTTAACACTTCCAACAACGCTGATGTCTACATCATTCCTGCTTAATCCAGCATCATCCAGCGCCTCTTTGACTGCTTCATATGACAACTCCTGAATAGTGACATCATCTCTTCTACCAAACTTAGAACAGCCAACTCCGATAATCCCAACTCTCATTAAAAAAGGAAGATTCGTGAAATATTTAATCTTTTCGTGAAATATGAATACTTAATATTTGGCCATGCGTAAAGTTGGAATTAGGACCTGCTTTTTATAATTGTTCTTCGATGGTCTTTGTGCGTTTTAGATGATATGTAGGTCGCAAGATGGTTTATTCTTATCCCCTTCTTTACAAACCACTCCATAAACTTCCTTCGTTCCCTGTTGAACTCCTCTATATCTCTGTATCTTACAACTAAACACAGGTCGTATGCTGAACCAACTAGTTCAAGAATGTTCTCCACATAGTCGAGCTTCTTGAAATGCTCAATTACCTCCTCTATTCTTGCCTTTGACTCAATATCGAAGTCGACGAAAGTCACTGCAAGCATGCTCAATCCAAGCTTCTGGTAATTTGCCTTCCAGTAACCCTCCTTAATTTTTATAAGATATCCATTGTCTTCAAGAGCTCTAACCCTGTTCTGAACAGTTCTGAGGGTTATTCCGAGCATTTCAGCAATTTCGCTCTGAGTTTTCCCTCTCAAAATGTTCTCGATGATGGCAATATCCACATCATCAAGCTGACCTTTTCGCATGATATGAAGTATGCGAAAAATATAAAAATTTTATTGTGTTTACTTGCGAATCTCTGCCCACTTGTCCTCGTTTTCGGCAACCCGCACTCTCCGAACGTTCAAACCTCTCTCTTTGAGTTCCTCAAATATTTTAAGGCAGATGTTCTCCGATGTAGGAATTTCAATCAGCTCGTTCAGCAAGGTGTGGTCGAACTTTGACACCACCTCGTCCAATATTCTTTTTAGGTCGAAGAAGTCCATGACCATTCCGTTCCGCCCCACTTTGCCTGATATCTCCACCTCAACCTTGAAGTTATGGCCGTGAACTTTTCCACACTTTACATGGCCAGGAATGCTGTGAGCAGCACTAAACGAGGTAGACACACCTATAATCATCTCGCGCTCCATCATCTCACCCCCAGATATTTGTGAACCTGCGGTATTACCCTTGTGTCGGCGAAGTCTATCATCTGCTTTTGCAGCTTAAGAATTTTATCCACCCTGCTACCGAAAACTGGCTGAAGCACGAAGCCGAGAACGTAGTTTTTAATTTCGTAAGCCGAATTCAAAACCTCTTCAGCGTCAAAACTTTCAGGCAGGACTATTTTACAGAACGTCCTCCTCTTTCTGGTGTTCTTCAAAATTTTAAAGCACTTTACAGTTTTTTGAAGCACATCTTCATAATTTCTTATTCCTGACTCCCTTACTTTCAGGTCTCCAGCAACAAAATCGCAGAATCTCAGCAGTTTCGCCTTTTCCGGTAAAGTCATGTTGGATTCGAGGTAGAAAGGTCGAGTTTTGTTAAGAGAAGCTATGAACTCCGCCTGCAGCATTGGCTCTCCACCGGTAAAGCAGACTGAGTGCACCTTGCTGGAATCTATTCGCTGCTGGACGTATTCAGCGGAAACCGGGTTTTCAAGACTTTTGTCCGAAATCAAGTCCAAGCAACTTTCTGCCGTTTTTGGAGTGTCGCAATAGTAGCAGTTCAGGTTGCAGCCTGCAAATCTAATGAAGAGCTGTCTCACTCCAACATAAAAGCCCTCTCCCTGAATCGACTCGAAAATTTCAATCAGATTTGCTTTCATTCTTTGTTCTCATCTCCTCGTAAATCCTTACAGCTTCATCCCACTCATCATCGCTCAGAAGTGGATCTTTTACCCTGTTAATCAGAAAGGCCTCAGTCCGCTCAAGGCATGTTCCACATCTGAGACAAGGCCTCTCTCTGCCCTCATAACAGCTCCAGGTAAGTTCATAGGGAACTCCAAGTTTCAAGCCCAGTCTAACAATATCTGCCTTGCTCATATCCACGAACGGTGCTTTAACTTCAACGGGAGTCCAGATGTTTGCAAGGTAAACAGCTGTGTCAAGGGCTTTAACGAACTCCTTTCTGCAGTCGGGGTAGATGCTGTAGTCACTGAGGTGAGCGGCGTAGTAGACCTCTCCGGCTCCAACCTTCACAGCGTAGCCTGCGGCTATAGAGAGGAGAATCATGTTTCTGTTCGGGACAATCGTCCTTCTCTGCACATCTTCGCTGTAGAATGCTTTCGGTACCTCTTCATCTCCAGTCAAGGCTCCATAGGAGATCAGATCATGAATCGTTGAGATGTCAACCCTGAGGTGTGTAACTTTAGCTGCTTCTGCAATTTTTTCTGCACTCTCTACCTCCTTGGAATGTCTCTGACCGTAGAGAAACGTTAGAGCATAAACTTCATAACCTTTATCAAGCAGATAATAAAGCAGAGTGGAGGAATCAATACCACCGCTCAGGAGCATTACCGCTTTCATATAGGTTGTGTATTTCAGGAGCTATATGAAATCATCGCCCCTGTAAACCACAATATTCATAAATCCTTTGCTAAATCTTTCTTCTGAGCGGGGGTTGCCGAGCGGACAAAGGCGCAGGATTGAGGGTCCTGTCCCGTAGGGGTTCGAGGGTTCGAATCCCTCCCCCCGCATGATTTTTCGTTTCTGATTAATTCACAGAGAAGCCCTACTTCCTGCCCCCTTTTTCATTCCGACGTAAAAACACTACAGCTGGTAGTACAACTACCAGAACTAAGGCGTCCACAAGAGATTTAAGCATAAGTAAATCCTACACCCTGAAAACTTTGGCGTTTGCCACCTCTTTCAATACTGGAACGTAAGAAATTCCCGGGTTTATCCCCCTGCCGCTTGTATCATAGATGTTAAGCTCGATGTCTTTTTTTCTCAGTACTTTTGCGAGCTCAACGATTTCATCCTTGACCCTTCTGCCAAACATAGAAACGTTTGCCCTTCCGTCTGTTATTAGAAATGCCCTGACTTTAAGAGATTTGTCTTTCAATCTTTCCCTGTTGGCCAATAGCAAAAGATTGTACAAAGCGGAGCTGAGGGGTGTTCTCCCTCCAGTTGGGACACTCTCTATTTTTTCGAGAACTTCCCAGTAGTTCTTGGTTGGCGGAACAAAAACTTGAGCCTCTTTGCCTTTTGCAACAATTAGGGCCATTTTCGACTTCCTGATATAGCCGTTCTCTATCAGTTTTTCCGCTACCCCCTTCGCAATGCTTATTCTCCTTTCCACGGCCATGCTTCCGCTTGAGTCCAAAAGCAGAACCCAAAGCGTAGGAGCTTTTGCCCTTCTAACCCTCACGCGAACATCATTTATGTCAAGCTTTATTGGTGGCTTCTTCCCGTTTAACACTGCCCAAATGGTCGAGATGTAAAGATCAACATCCCTTATTTCATCTTTTGGACGTAGGTAAGATACAGGGATCCCTTTTGGAGAATTTACCACAGTAACGCTAACATCCCTTGAAGAGCGGTAACCTGTAAAGTCGTTGCTTCCGATGTCCTTGTCCTCTATTCTTGGAATTTCGGTCTTGCTTGAATTAAAATTTTGCTCCAAGTCTCCAGCAACTTGAGTTTGGCTATCACCACCCCTTTCTCCTTTCTTGTGGTCGTGTTCATGCTCGTGTTCATGGTTGTGCTCATTAGAATCTTTCTTGTCGTCCTTAGGTTGTTTCGGGGGCTTCATTTGAGGTGGCTTTTGGAAAGGTTCATCTCTCAGACGGTGTGGCAGAGCCAACTCCATGGCTTTCTCCAGATCTTCGAGGGAAACTCTTCTTCTTCCGTTCAAAGCAGCTATCGCCTTTGCGGTCTTTATCGTTGTAATTTCAGCCCTGTTGGTCTTTATACCCAAATTAATCACGGTCTCGGCCAAGAGTTTTAACAGATCATCACCTATTTCAACCTTGGGTAAAATCTCTCTTGCTTTGACAATCTTTTCGGTAAGCTTTCTCTCCTCACTCTCGAACTTCCTATAAAAGCTTATAGGGTCTTCGTGGAATTCCTCAACTCTTCTAACTATTTCTATCCTGTCTTCGACGTTCATCGGCGCTGAAACTTCAACGCATAAGCCAAACCTGTCGAGAATCTGGGGTCTCAGATCACCTTCTTCCGGATTCATGCTCCCAATCAAGATGAAGCGGGCGGGATGTCTAAAAGAGACTCCTTCTCTCTCTATCGTGTTCCAACCCATTGCAGCTGCATCTAAAAGTGAGTCGGCTATGTAGTCGTCCAAAAGATTTACTTCATCGATGTAAAGCACACACCTGTTTGCTTCCGCTAAAATTCCGGGCTGCAAGGCCTTTCTTCCTTCTTTTAAAAAGCGTTCGACATCTATAGTTCCAATTAGTCTGTCTATAGTAACGCTCAGAGGCAGATCGACCACTTTCATTCTCCTTTTGACAACCTGCAAATTTTCTTTTCTTTCATACCTCTCGTAACAGCTGTCGCACATTTCAAGCGGGTTTGATGGGTTGCAGTTAAACGGACAGTCCGCTACAGTCTCTATTTCAGGCAAAACATTGGCCAAAGCTCTAACTAATGTAGATTTTCCCGTTCCCTTATCCCCTTTTAATAAAACACCGCCTATCAACGGATTTACCGCTACACAGAGCAAAGCCAGTTTGGCTCTCTCCTGTCCAACTATTGCAGAAAATGGAAAGACTAAGCGTTTTTCACGAGCTTCCATATTTTATTCACCTCCTCAATATTTTCGCTCCAGTGCTCATCATCCTCGGCTGTGTAAATTTCAATCATTCCACCTTGAATTTCTCCTTCACCAAGATGTTCCTCCAAAATACCCTCAATTTCAGAATAAACCTCCATAAGTCTTTCAATGAGTTCATCGTTCGTCTTCCACAAGCTGCGCTCGTAAGCTTCAATCAACCGCCTAGCAATTTCCTCAATAGCATAGGGATTGTGCTCCTCAAACCATTTCCTCATCTCTTCATCAAGAACGTATTTCTCTGCAATCTCATCAAAAATCCAATCTTCGACGAGTTTCGTTGTTGCTTCCCAGCCATATAAATGAAGGATCTTCTTTGAGAACTCGCTGGCCCCTCTGTAGCCATGCTTCTTCATCTCCTCGACCCACCTCTGATTGAGAAGCTTTGCTCTCGATATTCTCTCAATCTCAACTTTGACATCGACAATCTTTGTGTCGCTCACATCCCTTGTATCCACCTGAACTATTTCCACATCTTTGCCGGTTAGAGCATCTACCGCCGTTTTGAATCCGCCGTGATAGGCAAAATAGCAGCAGCAGTTTGTTAAATCGTGCTCATCACTCACGTGGTTTCTGCTCACCAAATCAACCTCCTTCAAGTTCAGAACCAGCGATTCACGGGCTTCAACACCAAAGGCATCTTTTCCGTAGGCATAGCTGCTCCACTGAACCCAGACCTTTGCCAAGTCATCTTCGCTCTTCCATCCCGACGACTCAACAGCCAAGTTGACCCCAGCCCCATAAGCCCCCGGAGGAGCGGAGAAAACCCTAAACCTCGCAAACCTTTGGGCTTCTTCAAAGCTTTTCCCCAACTCAATGAGCTTTTTCACGTGCTCGATGTAATGCTTTTTGACATAGTTCATTTCCAAGGGCTCATCTAAGGTAACGACTTTTTCTATGGCTTCATCGATAAGGTATATGTAATTTGGCAGAGTATCCCTTACGATTCCACTTATTCTGACCAGAACGTCTATTCTCGGTCTCTTGAGTTCTTCTAGAGGAATTACTTCAAGTCCAGAAACGCTGTCACCTTTCCAGACAGGTCTAACCCCAAGCAAATGCAGAATCTGGGCTATCTGCTCGCCATCCGCCTTGTAGCCGTCTATACTCCAGAGAACCTGACCAACACTTTCGGGATACTTTCCGTGCTTTTCCTCGTAAGCTCTCAAAAGTTTTTCGGCAGTTTCTACCCCTATCTGCCAAGCTGCTTTGGTCGGGAGAGTTCTTGGATCAACCGCATAGAAGTTTCTTCCTGTCGGCAGAATTTCAAACTTTCCTCTCGTTATCGCCCCCGAAGGACCGGGATTTATGTATTTACCTTCCAGACCGTCTAAAAATCCACCGTATTCCTTTTCACACTCCATAATTTTTTGGGCGATCTCTAGCAGCTTTCTGAAGGTTTTCTCAAGTTCCTCCCCCTCCCTAATCTTGAACCCGAATTTCTCAATCTCCTCCTCGATAACTTCAAGCTCCTCTCCATTAAGCAAACGCTCCAAGCTTTTAACTGCTATCTTGTGGAAAATTTCCAGCAGTTCTCTGTTGGCAAATCCATGTGTAAACTCCAGAGGGTTTTTTCTAATAGTGTCATAATCTAAACCCAACGCCTCAGCCATAACGCGCTTTATCGAGGGTAAAGCGTGGGAGTCATAAGCTGTTGCCGTGACAATGTATTCTGCCAATGTCTTGGGATCTTTCGGAGGATGTCCAAAAACGTGGAGGCCTAGATTAATTTGGGAACCCCTCATTAGATCTACATATCGGTGAATCTCCTCTACCGTTTGCTCTTCATTCTCGGGATTCGATATTTTTATCTTGCTTCTTTTAGCTTCCTCCAAAATCTGCTCGTAAACTTTCTTTCTCCTTACTTCATCTCCCAAGCTCTTTGCCTTTGCATGCTGATTTAGGAGCGAATCCAGCTCATCTAAAACTTCAGCCACCGCCATTGGGGGGTAGATGTGGTCTACTATCGCCGCATAACTTCTCCTCTTGGCAATAACTCCTTCCATCGGGTTTGAAACCACATAAACATACAGATGGGGAATGTCGTCCAAGGTTGCCTCAGGGACGCATGAAGGAGAGAGTCCGACGCTTTTTCCCGGTCTGAACTCCAAGTAACCGTGAGTTCCAAAGTGAATCATAACGTCAGCGTTGAACACCCTCGTTATCCACCTGTAGACAGCCCACCACTGGTGAGGAGGAGTTACAGTCGGATCGTGTAGAATTCTGCAAACTTTCCCGTCACATCTTGATCCAGCACAGCCGAACTTTGGTTGAGTAGTGATGAAAACGTTTCCAAACTTAACTCCTGGGATAACGAACCTTCCGTCGTAAACCATTCCAACCAACGTTTTATCGACCTTTCCTGCCAAAACATCCTCTGGTCTCCCCCAGTCTTTGACTATTTTTTCCCTCAACTTCTCCAGAAGCTCATTAAACCACTCCGAGTAATCCTCCAAGCCTACGAAGTCAACTGCCCCACCATTTTTGACGATTTCCTCAACACTCGTCCACCTGAACTCGCTTATCGCTTTTCTTTCCAAAATAATTCTTACTAGCTCCTCTCCAGTTTTGGGAAGCTCATCACCAACATTGTAACCCTCCTCTTTTAGCTTTTGCAGAAGCCTGACTATGCTCTCTGGAACATCCAATCCCATCCCAACTGCAATGCTAGCTTCCAGTCCTTTACAAGGTGGATTTATCAAAACTATCGCAATTTTAACATCCTTTTTCGGTTTTCTCCTCAGTTCGATCCACTTCTTCACCCGTTTGACAAGATACTGGATGTGCTCCCTGTATGGTTCAGCTTTTTTATAGCCCTCAAAGTTTCTGGTTCCTGCTATAAATATCGGCTCAATTGCCCCTACAACTTCTGGAATTATCACTCCGTAAACCTGCGCCATGTAATCTATGCCATCCTTTTCCCTCCACTCTTCGAGATTTTGGGAGTATGACTGAACCGGAGCAATCACCGGGACGTTTAGATTTTCCAAGTTGCTAAGATCAACGGTGCCAAAGGAGATTAAACTCACCAGTGCTTCAATAATCGGTTCACCATCCTTCACAAAAAACTCCTCAACTGCCTCGCTCTTTTCTTTTCCAATTCCCGTCATCGAATCTTTTCCGTAAGTGAATACCGGAACAACTCCCAAACCTTCACTTTCAAGCGCTTTGATGAGTTCTTCAATCAGGCTGAGGTCCCCGTAAAGCCAGAGGCTCCTCCAGAACAGAATCCCCACAAGCGGTCTCCTGTCGTAAACCTCCAAATACGCGTCCAGATTTTCAAAAAACCCAAACTCCGGATGGTAAATCCCGTGCATCGGAACTTCTTCTGGTTCTCCGTATTCCCTCTTCTCACCTGCCAGATTCGCCAGAAACCTAGCCAGATTTCTCAGGTTCTCCTCACCACCAATGACGTAGTACGATTTTGCTTTGATTAAAACCTCATCGGGGACATTGCTCAAGCTGTCCGTAGAAATAATCTTTGCTTTAACATTTTTTAGCGTTTCTATGACAGCATCTGGAAGTTCGTGGGCGTAGATAAAAACAACCTCCGCACTCTCAATTTTCTCAAGCTCTCTCTCGCAGTTTTCCTCTGTTAAAACAACTCCATCGATTCTTTCATCCTTCAATATCTTCTCAAGCAAAGGTAAAGGTTTTGCACCGTAGCCCAGAATGAAGCAGATCACAAAATCACCTCCACCAAAGGTATGAGACAGAGTATTACGATACTACGTGTTGTCATTGAACTTAGCATTATTTTTATTCCATCTTTTGACCCGAATATTCCAACGTAGTAAGGTATCAGCATTCTCAGATAAGTTACATTCGCAAAAACCGAACCGAGAAGAAGAGATTTTATTAGACCCTTCTCACTCACCAATCCAGCTTTCAAGAGGTTGCCGCCAAGAGTGTAAGCCGCTATACTGCTGGTCATTACGCTTAACATCACGCTTATTTCCGCTGCTGAGAAGGGGAGGAGAAATGCAAAATCTTTCATGAGAGAGGTTAGGTGTTCAAAGAACCCTGCTGTTATGAGTAAAGCAGTTATGTAGGTTGCAAGCAGCATGGTTTTTAAAATTGAGATCGAGTGATTCTTAGTTTTTACTAAGGCTTTTCTTAAAACTTTCTTAAATGGTTCCTGAGAATTTTCTACATGCTCTTGAGCATCTTTTAATCGCTTTGGCTCAATCAGAAGCTTCCCGGCGATTGCGAAAATTATTGTTTGAATGAATCCAATAAGAACCAGGATTCCGAAATACACCAACCCCAACGTTCCAAGGGTTACCAAAAGTACCGGAATCAGTGAATCCCAGTGTCTGACCATTGCAGGAAATGCATTCATGAGGGAGGCAATGTAAAGCTCCTTTTTGCTTATTTTCCCCTCCTTGTAAAACGATACGAGCATACCATTCCCCGCTCTCGTGTTCAAAAAAGCCGTTGTAAAAGCTAAAGCACACTCTTCTGGAAGGTTCGAAAACTTAACGAAGGGTCTTCCTATTAGAGAAAACTTACCAATAACTCCATTCTCAACCAAAAGCTCCGCTACAAATATACCAATCAGCAACGCGGGAACAGTAGGTTTTAGAAAGTCAAAGGCAATCTTGGCTGAGGTTATCAGCAGTTCCAGCATTAGATGGTCACCTCCATAACTGGCATAACAACTCTGAATCCATTGAGCTCAAAGATTTGAACTGGGACGCTGTAAACCTCTCTTAAAATCTCCTCTCTCAAAATTTCCCTAGGTACTCCAACTGCCTTAATCTCTCCCTCCTTAACCAAAGCTATCTTATCTGAATAGACTGAAGCCAAATTTGGATCGTGAAGCGTAATAACTGCCGCAATCTTCTCTTCTCTTGTGAGCCTTTTAATTATCCCAAGGATTTTTACCTGATTTTTGAAATCCAAATGAGCTGTGGGTTCGTCAAGAAGAACTCTTGGCTCCTGAATCAAAGCTCTCGCTATCAAAACCAACTGCAATTGACCTCCACTCAACTGAGTATATGGTCTGTCTTTAAAGCGCTCCATTCCTAGGAGTCTGAGCTTTTCGAGAGCTCTCTTGTAGTGTTCTTCTCTTGGACTCTCAAAAACGCTGAGCTGAGACGTTAAGCCCATGACGACAACATCCAAAACGGTGTATGGGAATGGAGGGTGGTGGGACTGAGGAACGTAACCGGCTAGCTTGGCTCTTTCCTTTAAGGATAACGAGGGAAAGTCTTTGCCGTCGACGAAAACACACTTTTTCTTTGGCCTTAATAACCCATAAACATTTTTCAAAATCGTTGTTTTTCCGCTGCCGTTTGGCCCCAATAGTGTTAGGATCTCTCCATCCTTAACCTCAAAGCATACATTTTCAACGGTGAAATCACCATAACTGAACGATAAACCTTCAACTTTAAGCATTCCAACCACCACCCCTTGTTTTTCTCAGCAGATATGTGAAGAAGGGTATTCCAAGCAGTGTGGTCAGTATCCCGATCGGGATCTCGTAAGTGGCTATCGATCTCGCCAAAGTGTCTGCCAAAACCATAAAAGTGGATCCGAGAGCTATTGAGAGAGGAATCAGGCTCTTGTGGTCGGGTCCGAAAGCCATTCTGACTATATGGGGCATGATCAAACCAACCCACCCAATTATACCGCAGTGCGCAACCGCTGCAGCAGTCATTAAGGATACGACCGAGATGTAGACAACCCTCATCTTTCCGACGTCAATACCGAGGATCTGCGCCTCTTCGCCCATGGAGAGCACGTTCAGATGCCACCTCATGAGATGCACAACAATGCAACCGGCAATCACCGGAACTGCCACGCGAAGTACAACGTTCCAGTTTGCGGTGGCAAAGCTCCCCATCAACCAGTAAACAACTCCTGCAAGTTTCTCATGCTCCATTAAAAATTTCAGGAGAGATGTTAGGGCTGAGAAGAATGCATTTATTATGATTCCGGCCAGGATAAGTGTAATAACAGTAACTTTTCCGCTTATCCTTGCAAGTGTGTATGTTAGAAACATTGCAACCATTGAAAAAACAAATGCTAAAACCTCAACGCTTGCTGGCAGGAACCCGATGGCCAAGGCAGCACCAAACGCGGCTCCGGCTGAAATTCCTATTATGTAGGAGTCGACAAGCGGATTTCTAAATGTAGCCTGCAACACCGCTCCAGATACAGCCAAGGCTGAACCAACGAGCATTGCAGTAATGACTCTGGGAAGCCTGATCTGGAACAGAATAGTTTCGTACACGGGTGGGTAGTTCAGGTCCAGAGTGAATCTACCAAAAGTTACAATCTCAAGAATTTTTGCGGCAATTATATGCACTATTGCTGAAAGAGGTAAGGGATATGCTCCAATACACAGAGTAAAAAAGAAAGACAAGATTGGAGATACTAGAAAAAATAGTAAAACGAGCTTACGATTCATTTAACCTCTTTTTCGAGTTCTTCGTAACTCACACCATAGAAGTGCTCAAAGAACTCGTTTGCCAAGGATTCAAAGTCTATTCTGCCCGGATAGAACTTGTCGAGCAACCACGCCTGCAGTACTGCGACCCTTATGCTCCACGTGTCCGACAATAATGCTGGTTGCTTGTACACTCTTCTTTCCTTAATGGCACTTATATCCTGCCACCGTGGGTCGTTTATCAGGTCTTCAGGTTCATACCTCGCAGAATTCCAGATTACTATCACATCGGGATTCCATGCAACGATTTTCTCAAGCTGAACTTCAACGTATTTACCTTCAACCTCACTTGCAGGATTTATTGCCCCCGCGTTGACGATTAAATCGTTTGTAACCCCTGAATTGCCCGTAACCTTCGTCGGTTTGCTCCACAGCCACACGGCTTTAACCCTCTTATCTTCAGGTATCTTCCCCGCTTCCTCCTTAACCAGAGCTACTGTCCTCTCCACATAATCAGCCATATCGCGAGCTTCATTTTCCCTGTCTAGAATTTTCCCGACGATCTCTATGGTTTGGTAAACCTCATCAAGGGAGTCAAGTTCCACAAGAATTACCGGGATTCCGGCCTTCTCAAGCTGGTCTATAACGGTCTTGGGTGTTGAATAACCGTATTCTCCGCCGTATGTTATAACGACATCAGGTTTCAGCGATATTATTGCCTCAACGTTTGGGTCTCTTCCTGAACCGACTGCTGGAATTTCCTCAACGCTTGTAAGTTTTACGAGAAGAGGATTATCCTTTGAGTACCTCGTTATACCTACGATTTTATCGAACTCACCCCAGCAGTACATCATCTCGGCAACTTGGCTGATAAGAACGACCACCCTCTCAACTTTAAGCGGAACTTTCACTTCCCTACCTTCAGTATCCACGACAGTCCTGTTAAAACCCATCCCGTAAAAGCTCAGTAACTCATCTGCGACATTCTGCCATCTCGGATAGTATTCCGGATAGATTGCGCAGCCAAACTGGTAAACTCCAACGACAATTCTCGGACCCCAGTCCAAGAAGTGTCCGAATTTTGTTCCTGCTAGAATCCCGTATACATTGCCTTCTCGCACTGCTTTAATTTCTTTCCATCTTGGATCATTTTTTATCTCATTCACGGCTTTTTCGAGTTTTTCTTGATTAAACGACACCACAATTACAACATCAGCGCTCTCACCCCAGTATGCTATAATTTTCTCCAAGTCAAGTTTTGGCCACTGGGTATCGAACTCTTTATCAAAAGCTAGGTTGTGAGCTCCAACGAGTTCAACGATGCTCGCCCAGGCACTTCCTTTTGCATAAACTGTGACTGGTCCGCTTAAACCCTTTGGGGCACTTATGACGAGGACGTTTTTCTTTTTATCTGCCGGAATTTGACTGGCTATCTGATCCACTTCCTCCAACTTGTTTCTCATCCAGTTTGAAAGTTCTTCTGCTTCCTCATCCTTCCCGAAAACTTTCCCCAAAATTTCTACGACTTCGACGTTATCCTCCACACTTTTAGCGGTTAGTGCTACAACTGGAGTGCCGATTTCCTCCGCCTTCTCGATTATCTCCTCGTCCATGTACTTACCGCCATACCAGTCAGCAATTATCAAGTCTGGCTCTAAACTTGCAACAGTCTCCCAATTAAACCCGCCTTTAAACGAACTTCCGACTGCCGGTTTCTGCCTAACATCTTCGGGGAGATACTGGTCGCCCGGAACGTAGGTACCAATACCGACTATTCTGTCATCCAAACCCAGTATGTGGAGAATCTCCGCCCAGTAACCTGTTAAGACGATTACTCGTTCAGGAACTTTTTTCAGAGTTACGTTCCTTCCTGCAAAGTCTGTGACTGTTATTTTCCCTGGTTTTTCTATTTGATTGCCCGTCTCTGCAGTATTTTGAATGCACCCGCTTATCGCTAAGACTAGCATCGCAAGCAGCACTAATGTTTTGCTACTTTTCATACATTTTCACCTCAATTTGTATCACTTAACTGGTAGTTAGTAACACCTGACGATTTAAAAAATTGTTTTTAAAACTTTTCTTTTCAATTTCGATTTTGAAGCTAAGTAAAAAATCACAAAAATTTATTTGAAAATAATACTATTTATGTTGAAGTAGAAATTTTTATTGTTCTGAGCAAAACTATTTATACCAAAAATAACAGACCAGCTGCATGGGCAGAAAGCGAATCTACGAAGTTGTAAAGCATTTGCCAGCAGAAGAGCTCGATAAAATCAAAAAGCTCGAAAAAGATACAAGAGTTCTTAAAAGTTATACTTCGTAGACACCTTTACAGAGGGATGAGCGTTGAGGAAGCTGCCGAACTGGTAGGAGTTACTAAAGCAACAGGCTACGCATGGCTTAAGAGATGGAATTCCAGAGGTTACGGGGGCTTAATTCCGGAATTCGGTGGAGGAAGACCTTCTAAACTTACAAAGGATCAGAAGGAAGAACTCAGAGAAATGCTGAAGAAAAAGGACTCTTGGACAACGAGAGAAGTTCAGGAGCTGATTGAAT
>JAPDIT010000021.1 GCA_029259455.1 Archaeoglobi archaeon | reverse complement strand
TCTTTGCTGCTTCCTCGTTTCTCATTCCCGTAATTCTGGCCTCTCCAGCAATTTTCCTGTACTCTTCAGCTTTTGATTTGGCCTTCTCCTCCTTACGGGAACCGACAACAATTTCATGTCCAAGGATTGCCAACCTTAACGCCAGACCTTTTCCCAGATTGCCAGTTCCTCCGAGGAGAGCTACTCTCATCTCGCAAAACTTTCCAGTTGGGGTATATAGCTTTTCTCCAGTAAGTAATTTCGAAATTGAAGGTTAGTGTTTTAAGGGTATGGACGCACTCCAACCATGTGTGAGGGGCTATATTTCAGAAAAACTGAGGATTTAATAGGGGACAAGAAAGAAAAGATGAGCCCGTATAAGTTTTTAGAGGATCAAACTTGTCAAAGCAGGTAAATCCAGTATGCGTCTGAAAAATTTAGGAAAATAAAAAATATTATTCAGAAGATGCAGGAATCTCTCCTACAACATTGTCAACGAAGAAGCTCATCGAAAGCAGCTCCTCGTCTGTCATCACTTTTCCTTCAGCCTTCACGAGCTTGCCCTGCTGGTCGTAGATAGGGCCTACAAACGGATACTGCTCTGGAACCTCTCCGTTTAGATACTTCTGCTTCTCCTCTTCAACCATTTTTCTCACATCTTCCGGAACGGCGTCGTTGAATTGTGCAAGGCCAACAACACCTTTGTCTATGCCCCACCAGATTTGCTCACTCTTCCATGTCCTCTGTATCACCTGCTCAATGATGTAGGAGTAAATAACACTCCAGTTCCAGATTGCAGCCGTGAGGTGGGCATTGGGTGCGAATTTGGACATGTCGCTGTGGTAGCCTATGGAGTAAACTCCTCTCTCCTCTGCTGCTTGCTGTGCTGCTGGAGAGTCCTGATGCTGGGCTATGACATCACAACCTTCATCAATCAGGCTAATTGCTGCATCCTTTTCCTTAGCGGGGTCGTACCATGTTCCCGTCCAGACAACGTAAATCTTTGCGTCAGGATTCACCTTCTTGACACCGAGAGCGAATGCGTTTATTCCTCTGATAACCTCTGGAATTGGAACTGCTGCAACATAACCAATCTTGTTCGTCTTGGTCATCGCTCCCGCCACTATGCCACTCAGATACCTTGCCTGATACATCCTTCCAAAGTAAGTTCCGACATTCTCAGCAGTCTTGTAACCGCTGCAGTGCTCGAATATTGTATCGGGGAAGTCTTTGGCAACGGTAATGGTGGCATCCATGAAGCCGAATGATGTCGTGAAGATTACATCGTAACCCTGCTCGGCAAACTGTCTTATAACTCTCTCATCATCTCCCCCCTCAGCAACATTTTCAGCATAGGCGGTCTTTACTCCATACACCTTCTCGATGTACTGCCTGCCAAGGTCGTGGCTGTAAGTCCACCCTGCATCCCCAATAGGGCTTACGTAAACGAATGCGGCTTTAATCTGCTCTTCCTCCTCGCTCGCACATCCAGCCAGCAATCCGGCAGATACAACTGCCAGCGCAAAGAGAATCAGAAACTTGCCCTTCATATCTCGTGCCAAATGGCGTAAAAAATAAACTTTACTCTTTCTTCCCTCTGACATATGGTGTTCCAAGTGCTGTAGGTGCTCCAAAGGCTGCTCTCTTCCTTATTACGCTGACCAGTAGCACGAGTATTGTGACAACATAAGGTAACATCTTCATGAAGTGATAAGAGATGCCAACTCCAATGGCCTGAAGTTTGAATGAGAGCACATCCAGCCCGCCGAAGAGGTAAGCTCCGAAAATTGCTCTCTGCGGCATCCATCCGCTGAAGATGACCAAAGCGAGACTGATCCAACCTCTTCCTGCGGTCATCCCTTCCGTCCAGAGCTTGGCATATGCGAGGCTGAGGTACGCCCCACCAATGCCGACGAGAAAGCCTCCAAAAAGCGTGCTGATATACCTAACCCTATCAACGTCAACTCCCATACTGTCCGCTGCTTCCGGCTTCTCTCCGGCAGCGATTATTTCCAGACCATATCTCGTTTTAAAGAGAATGAACCATAGTAATGCGGCAAGTATCACTGCAAGATACGCCAGCGGGTCGTGGCTGAAAAGAACCTCTCCAAGATATGGTAAGTCTGAGAGAACAGGGATTTTAATGAGATCGAGATAATACGCAACCTCTCCTATGTAGTTTCTTCCGAGAAAACCCGTTATACCAAGCCCAAGAAGAACGAGCATAAGGCCGGTTATAGACTGGTTAGCCTTCAGCGTTATGGAAAAGAACGCATGCACGAGAGCGAGCAGCATTCCAGCAATCCCACCGCAAAGAACTCCCAGCCAGGGGTTGCCTGTTGCAAGACTGATGGCGAATCCAGTAAAAGCTCCTGTTATCATTATTCCCTCAAGTCCAAGATTTAGAACCCCGCTCCTCTCGGTAATGATCTCGCCAAGTGTTGCGTAAAGCAGTGGTGTTCCGGCCCTTATGGAAGAGGCCAGAAGCGAAGCGATGAAGTTTGGATCAACCATCTCAACCCCTCCTCCTGAGCGATTGGCCGGCGATTATGAACAGGACTATCAACGACTGAAAGACGTACACAATTGCAACTGGTACTGAATAGGTTGTCTGCAGCACTGAACCACCGACATATAAAAAGCCAAACAGAGCGGCAGAGACTATGACGAGGAGTGGATCTCCAGAAGCAAGAAGAGCAACGGGAATCCCCGCATATCCATATCCGGTTGAGATTAAGGGTCTCAATCTGAGCTGAATTCCGCTCACCTCGATCATTCCTGCTATACCGGCAAACATTCCGCCGAGGAGCATTGAATATATAATAACCTTCTGCCTGCTTATTCCGGCGTAGTCAGCAGCTCTCGGATTTGCACCCACAACTCTCAGAGAAAAGCCAAAATCTGTTTTGTTAACTAGGTAGTATATCGCAATAGCAATAATAATAGCGATGAAGAACCCGAGGTGGAATCGAGTTCCGAAAAATCTAGGGAGCGTTGCAATATCAGGAAAGAGGTCTGTGTAGGGGAAATTGTAAACTTCCTTCCCTCTCATCGGGCCATACACCATGTACTCCACCCAGTATATTGCGACGTAGTTTAGAAGGAGTGTTGACAGTATCTCGTTCAGGTCGAATTTGGCCCTCAAAACTGCCGGAATCGCCGCCCAGCCCATGCCGAATATTGCTGCTATCAGAAACATTGCTGGAAGCATCGCATAGCCAGGAAGGTTGGAATAGAGGGCAACAACACTTGCTGCGAACGCGCCCATGTAAAGCTGCCCCTCCGCACCGATATTCCAAAGTCCGGCCTTTAGGGGAATTGCCACTGCAAGGCCGGTGAAAATCAAAGGTGTTGTTTTCACGCAAAGTTCAGCCAATCCAAATTTCGAGGTGAAGGAACTCGTGAACATCACGGCATAGGCTTCAAGCGGGTTTATCCCTATTGCAGCTAGCAAAATTCCGACAACAACAAGGGATGCGGCTATGGATGCTATCGGAGTTATTATGTCCCTCATGCCGTGACCTCCAGCCCGCCAGCCATCAAATA
This sequence comes from Archaeoglobi archaeon, assembly GCA_029259455.1. Taxonomy (GTDB): domain Archaea; phylum Halobacteriota; class Archaeoglobi; order Archaeoglobales; family Archaeoglobaceae; genus Archaeoglobus. The sequence continues at coordinate 15,179 of JAPDIT010000021.1, read as the reverse complement.
TCCCACCTTTTCGTAATTTGCCCTCTCTCTGTCCACAACCCCCCTTATTTCACCCTCGTACATCACAGCAATTCTGTCAGCCAACTGGAAGATTTCATCCAAATCTTCCGAAATCAGGAGAACTGCTGCACCTTTCATGACAGCATCGATGAGTCTCCTCCTGACGTAGTCGATACCTGCAACATCAAGACCCCTTGTCGGTTGGGATGCGATTATTAGCCTCGGATTCCTCGACAGTTCTCTGGCAAGAATCAGCCTCTGGATGTTTCCACCTGAAAGTGCTCCTGCTGAAGAGTGGAGTGATGGGGTTTTTACGGAGAACTCCTCAATTAGCTCTCTGCCCCTCTTTTCCATTTCACCGAAATCGAGAAAAATCCCTTTTCTGTACTTTTTAAAGTCCTTCAGCATAAGGTTTTCCAGAACTGAGAGTGAGGGGGCTAAACCAACACCAATTCTATCTTCTGGTATGTAGGCAATGTTCTCCCTCTCCATCACACCTTTCTTCGTTATATCCTGTCCGTCAAGTATAATTCTACCCTTTTCGACTTTTCTCAATCCTGCTATTGCCTCTTCAAGCTCCCTCTGACCGTTGCCAGAAATTCCAGCAATTCCAAGAATCTCACCCTCTCTTATGGAAAAGCTAACACCCTTTACGGCATAATTCCCTCTTTCATCTTTAACCCACAAATCTTCAACCCTCAAAACTTCTTTTCCGAACTCCCTAGGTGGTTTGGTGATATCGAGCACTATGTCTCTCCCGACCATCATTCTCGTAAGCTCTCTTTCGTTTGTTTCAGAAGTTTTGACCGACCCTACCTTCTTTCCCCTCCTCAAGACAGTAATCCTGTCCGTAACCTTCAGAGCCTCTTTTAACTTGTGGGTTATGAAAATAATCGTAAGACCGCTTTTTGTCATGGATTTCAAAGCGTAGAAAAGACTGTCAACCTCTTGGGGCGTGAGAACAGCAGTTGGTTCGTCAAGGATTAAAAGCTTCACATCTCGAAAAAGGGCTTTGAGAATCTCAACCCTCTGCTCCTCTCCAACACTCAGGTTCATCATCGTCTCATAAAGCGCAACGTCTATACCGTATTTTTCCGATAAGGCTTCAACCCTCTCCTCAACCCACTTCTGGTTGATAAGGGGGTCGTGTGGCGTGCGGTAACCGAGAACTATGTTCTGAAACACGTTCATTCTTGGAACGAGCATGAAGTGCTGGTGAACCATTCCTATGCCAGCCGAAATGGCATCCTTTGGACTCTTGAACCTGACCTTTTTGCCTTCAAAAATTATCTCCCCCTCATCTGGCTGGTAAATTCCGTAAAGAATGTTCATTAGAGTCGTTTTACCCGCTCCATTCTCACCCAGGAGGCCATGTATCTCGCCCCTTCTCACCTCAAAGTCGATGTGGTCGTTGGCAACAAGGTTGCCGAATCGCTTTACTATGTTCCTCATTTCAAGCAGTGTTTCCAAAGGTTATCACCTCGGCTCAATCCAAGCTCACCTCTGAATTTTTAAATTCTTTCAATAAGTTGAAATATTATGCTGCAGAATCTCAAGATATCCGTTGACTGGTATCACGAAAGGATGAAAGCTCGTGAGGAGATTTGCGAGGGAGATTGAGGTTGAGGAGGTTGCTGTTTGCATACCTCTGGAATACAAATCTGCCGGACTTATTTACGAGCTCTCCAAGTACACAAATGTTTACGCTGCAAAACTCGACGATTTTTCAACAAAGCCTGAAGTGGTAGAGTGGTTTTCACACCTCTGTCTTTCAGTAAGAAGGAAAAGAGATGTCATCGATGCGGAGTACTACCTCGACTGCGCGGCAGTGCTTTCGAGAGTTGCGGTTAAAAGCGGAAGGAGAGAAATCAAGGTGGTGGAACTCACCAAGACCAAAGAGGAGTACCTGCAGAAATTAAACGTCAGAATGAAGGCTATCTCTGTCGATTCCTCAACATTGAAAGGGGTTGGAGAGAATGTCCACGGGACGTCATTCGGTCTGCTTGATGCACTTTTGAGGCTGAACGTATTTTTGCCCAGAAAAAAGACAACATGTTGGACTTCCGCTTTTAAATACTGGGTAGAGGTGTTGGCATGGGGAGCGGAAGCCTGTATGTGGGAATAGATGGGCACAAGAACTTCTCTTTCCTTTGTGCTATGACAAAGGAGGGAGAGATAATTGAGGAGAAGAAAGTAAGGAATGAGGAAATAGAGAAAATAATAGAGGAACTGGGATTGGACAATCTAATCGTGATAATAGAGCCAACGACCACTACTTACCCACTTATAAGAGGGCTGAGAAAGAAAACAGAGATAAAGTTAGCCCACCCACAAAAAACCAAATTGATAGCAGAATCGAAGAAGAAAACGGACAAGGTAGATGCCAGGGTTCTAGCTGATCTGGCAAGAACGAATTTCCTACCAACTGCTTATCTTCCTCCAGACGAAATAATAGAACTAAGAGATATAGTTAGGGAAAGGGTGAGGCTGAAAAAGCTGTCAACTTCAATAAAGAACAGAATTCACTCAATTCTTATGATTGAAGGAATAAAATGCAATAACCCGTTCACGTCTGAAGGCATAAAATTCCTGAAATCATTAAACGATGGAAGAATTAACCGCTACCTGAGAATTCTCAATACCATAAACGAAGAAATAAAAGAGATCGACAGGGAAATAAGAGAGAAATGTATTGAAAATGAAGAAATAATGATTCTAACTACGATTCCTGGAATAGGCTACTTCTCAGCCTTGCTAATCTATGCAGAGATAGGAGACATCAACCGCTTCCCAAACTCCAAAAAATTGTGCAGCTATGCTGGATTAGTTCCAGCAGTCAGGCAATCAGGAAACAGAGTAATCAGAGGAAGGATAACTAAGGAGGGTAATAAACTCTTAAGATGGGTATTGGTTCAGTGTGCTCATGTAGCAGTAAGAAAAGATGAAAGATTCAAGGAATTCTACAACAGAATTAAACAAAGAAAAGGACCTCAGAAAGCTATAGTAGCTACGGCAAGAAAACTGTTAACGGTTGTTTACGCTTGCTGGAAAAACAGAACTCCATACGGTAGGGGATGAAACCCGAGCGGAATCTAGGAATTAGGAATTAGATTGAGGTGGATTAACCTGTTAAAAAGACTGGGTTAAATCCCCTACCGAACGACTAGTTGAAGTGAGAGAACCTCGAATGGTAGAGTGTCGATATAACTAATTGGAGTGTCGATTAACAGACCTTGCGGGTAAACTTTAACTTACCTGTCACTATCTTAAACCCCAAACGGAAGCCCACATGGTAGATTCCCGTTCTGGGGTTTGGTAGAGTCGAGAAGGGTTGTGCGAGACTTCTGAAAGCTGTCGGGTGTTGTGTTACAGTCTGGAACGATGACGAGAGGAAGCAGATTGAGGCTGTTTACGAGGGGTTCAGAGTTGGGAGGACTTCGATGCCGATATTGTGGTTACATGCACCAGAGTTAAAGGTGTAGTTGGCGAGGATGAGATCAGGAAAATTCCCGGTGGCACAATTCTCCTGAACATGGGGCTGAGAGAGAAATCGAGCCTGCCGGTGAGCCTGTGAAGGACTATGGACTGGTTAAGAAGTACGAACTTGAGGGTAAGAGCTACTTCGTTGTTTCTGACGGCTACGCAGCAAACCTCGCCGTTGGCAGTGGAACACCAATTGAGGTCATGGACAGAACTTTTTCTGCGGCAATTCTTGCCTTGAATTACCTACACAGAAACGATTTCGATGGCCTTATTCCACTCCCCCGACACATCGAATCGACAGAAATAAGAAATGGTTTTAAGAAATGGACTCTGTCAGGATTGATTGAGGTGATACCATGCTTTTAAGGCTGAAGAGTATATTGAGAGATTAAGTGGCTACAAAAGAAACATCTACGTTCTCGGAAAGAAAGTTGAAGACTTGTAAACCACCCAAATATCAGGCCGACGGTTGAAGCAATTGCCTTTACTTATAAAATTGCAGAAAAGTATGCTCCACATTCGGAGCTTGTTGGAGAGAAGGTAAACAGGTTGAACTATGTGAACGAGACATTTGAAGACCTTATTGCAGAGGGGGCTCAGTCTCAGGCTCGCAACCTGCAACTACCGGTGCACTGGCTGCGATGCAATCAACGCCATCTATCCCGCAACCAGGGCGCTTGATGAGGAGGAAGGAACAGACTATCACAAGAGATTCTTAGAACTGCTTAAAGAGATACAGAAAAATGACTACGCCTGCACCGCAGCACTGACAGATGTTAAGGGGGATAGAGGCAAAAGACCTTCGGAGCAGAAGGACAAATTCCTGCGTGTGGTTAAGAAAAGAGAGGATGGAATAGTTGTAAGGGGAGCAAAGATTTGCCAGAGCGGAGCTTTTGCTGCAGATGTCAACTTCGTTTTACCAACTCAAACCTTCAGGCAGGGAGAAGAATTTGCGGTAGTTTTCGCAGCGATGCCTGAAGACGAGGGGATAAAGTACATTATCCAGAACGCCGGTGTTCAGGCCAAGCAGCGTGAAGGGGGGTAGTTTTGAGGTTGGCAACAAATACGGAGATAGAACGAGCTGCATGGTTGTGTTCGATGACGTCTTCATACCATGGGAGAGAGTATTCGTCTTCGAGGACCTGAAAGCTGCAAGAGATGTTGTCAGCTACTTTGCCCCCTCTCACAGATGTGTCGGAGCTGCATGCAAGGCAGGATTTATCGATTCCATGGCGGAAGCAGCAAGCCTTATGCTCAAAACAAGTGGCCTTGAGGGTGTATCAGTTTTACAGCAGAAAGTTGCTGAAATGGTTGCCGTAAGCGAGGGAGCTTTTGCCATCTCTGTTGGTGCTGCAGTTAAAGGAGCAAACTACAGCGGTTGCTGGCTCCCCCACTTCCAGATGGCCAATGCAGGGAAGGTGATAGGCATTGATGGCTTCGCCAAGGCGTTGATGAACTTAGTTGACATTTCAGGAGGCATTATTGGCACCTCTCCGTCAGAGTTTGATCTTGAGATAGTTGGAGACTTCTTGCAGGCGAGTGAGAAGTTTACAGCCGAGCAGAGATTCAAAATCGTGAAGTTTATTGAATTCTGGGCAACCTCATCACACCTCGTTGGAGCGTTCCACGGAGGGGGTCGCCTACTGCTGCCCCCGTAACCCTGAGGTTTTTGATGGATATTGATACCAGGGAGGAGGCTGTTAAAAAACTGTATAGATTTTTAATTTCATTTTTTGGAAATATACAGCTACATATAGCGCTCAAGCTTTTTTGAGTTTGAGAAAGAACCGCAAGAAAGTTGGGAAGTTAACTCCCTTAGAAAGTGGCAGATTTACCCGAAAGGATTTCAGAAAATTATGTCCGATTACAGAGAGCCGGAGAATGCGGATTTGCGGTGATAGGAAGGATTATGGAATGCTTTTGATGGAATACGAAGGAAGAGGCAAAGGTTTCAGAAAGAAGTTTTAATTACCATACTTCGCATTCCCATCATTAAATCAGCTAGGAAATCGGTTGGAATATACCTAAAAAAGAATGGGCCCGGAGGGATTCGAACCCTCGACCGCCCGGTTATGAGCCGGGCGCTCTGACCTGGCTAAGCTACGGGCCCCCCTAATTAATTCGGCTTTGAGTATATTTGTTTTTTGCTTAAGTGTTATACTGTGACCTCACCTCTTCCGATCTTTGTCGCCTTGATATGTTCTGAACCTCGCAGAAACAGCAGTATTACTAGAGAGGTCAAGATCGGAAAGATAATCATAGTGTTGAAGACAAAATGCATGCTGTCAACGAACCCTTCAACCATTTCAACTAGCGGTGCTGGATTGCCGTACTTTGCGTAAGCAATAAGAAGTTTCATCGTTCCGGGATCGGGAATCTGGTTTCCGTATCCAGGAATCCAGTCTTTCATGCGTGTGGTCAGCAGTACGCCACCAACAGCAACACCCATTGCCTGAGCGAGCGTATTTAGCGACCTCAAGGTGCCGTTGGCCATTCCTGCCTTTTCTATCGGTACGGATGAGATTGCTACGTTCAGGGATGGGGACATCAGCATGCCCATTCCTATCCCCATTGGAGCTATTCTTGCGAAAAATTCCCAGTATTTGATGTCGACATCCACTGAAGAAATGTTGATTAGACCAATTGCAAAAAACAGTGGCCCAATGCTCATCAGATACTTAGGATTCGTTCTGTCACTGAGCCTCCCTGCAATCGGGGCAACGAAGGTGTTCATGAGCGGAATGCCGAGAAGCCAGTATCCCGCTTCTTCTGCAGTGAGAAACTTCAGACCTTGCAGGAAGTACGGGAAAACAAATAAACTCGCCGAAACACCGAAGAAAAGGATTGATGTGGCAACGATAGAAACCGTGAAGTTTCTCACTCTAAACAGGCTCAAATCGAGCATGGGATATCCAGTTTTCAACTCCCACACTGAGAATGCAAGCAGGTAAGGAAAGGAGACAATAAAGCAAGAAATTGTTTTCTCATTCCACCATCCCCAGTCCTGTCCCTCTATGATGCCGAGCGTTAAAGAGCCGAGTCCGACTGAAAGCAGCAAAGCTCCAACCCAGTCGACCGGAACTCTCTCTTTCCCACCGAGGGGAGGGAGAGTTAGCCATGCTGCAGCTATCGCTAAAATCCCGATGGGGATGTTGATGTAGAACACCCAGTGCCAGCTCAAATTGGTTGTGAGCCACCCTCCGATAATTGGCCCGAGTGTGAAGCTCGAAGCCATAAGAATGGCGTTCAAACCCATAACTTCCCCCCTCCTTCCGGGAGGGAAGAGTTCAGCAGCTATCGCAAGCGTGTTGGCACTGAGAATTGTACCACCGACAGCTTGAAGAGCTCTGAATGCGATCATCGATTGAGTGTTCCATGACTGTGCACAGAGAAAACTGCCAAGAACGAAGATAATCATTCCCAAGATAAAAAATCTGTCTCTCCTCACCATATCTCCTATTCTTCCTGCAATAACAAGCAGTACGACCATTGTTAGTGTGTAAGCGTTCATTATCCACTGCAAGTCAGACATTTTTGCCCCGAAATCTTCCGCAATCCTTGGCAGAGCGACATTCAGGACGCTAACGTCCAGAAGAACCATGAAAAGGCCAGCGCTCACAGGTAGAAAGGCTATCCATGCTTTTAAAATGCTCTGGTTCATCAAAACTTTATCAGTCCCCTTATTTAAAAAAACCTTATTCCATTTTGGAGGAGAATTTTACGTTAGAGACAAGCCGCCGAGAGGCTTGAGGAAGTGCAGGTTGTGAGGACAGCAGCAAGGTAAACTAATCGAGAACATCAATTATTCTCTCACACATTTTAATGTTCATGAGATAGTCGTCGAGCGCTGAAAGAAGGGTTCCGATTCTCTCGACCTTGACCTCTATCATGATTCGCCCTCTCTCCCAGCAGTTACACCATTCAGGATCATCAGGTTTCAGGGCTTTGACAACAGCCTCAGGATCTTTTGAGTCCAATTCTAGGCGAGCATAGCACAGCAAAGCCTGTCAACCTCCTTCAGGAACTCATCAACCTTGTCAGGAGTTATGTTTGCTCCCGCAGCAACTCTATGCCCGCCACCCCTTCCCCCGACCTTTTCAGCAGCGAGCCTCATAACTTCGGCAAGGTCAATTCTCTCTGCCAGAGCCTCGTTGGTTCTTGCCGAAACCTTTGCGTACTCATTTTTTATGTTGATAACAATCAGAGGTTTGTCCGTAAAAACGTAGCGGGAAAATATGGTCGCTATTGGACTCGCTGACAGCCCGTTCTCCATAACGAGATACCTTATGCAGAACCCCTCTTTGACCTCATCCCTCCACCTTTTGAGTTCTTCGAGAGTCTGAATCACGTATTCGTCGTTTATTCTCATGGCTCTGTTCATCGCCTCAACATCGCCGAGAAGCATTGCCAACGCTGTGCTCATCGCCCCAATTCTCCCGCATGAGTTTACAACATCGACAGCCATAACGGCATTCTTGATGAGCAGGTTTTTGAGGACGAGCCTTTTTCCGATGATCTGGTTGAATATTCCAGTGTATGCGTTCATCTTGAGAAGTCTGAGAGCTACGGCATCTGCAAGTCGCCTGATCTCGTCCTCACCAAGCTCATCAAACTCCTTTTCTCCGTCAAGCTTGGCTTTTTCAAGAAACTCTTCAAGCTCTTCCTCCTTACCATAGAAATCGAGGTAAGGCTCCAGACTCTTCACCAGCGCATCTCTCAGCCTTCCAGACGGAAGGTTCAGCCCCTTTCTCTTCTCAACAACTCCCACTTCTAAGCCGTCTCTTAGAATCTCTTCATTTCCACCCGTCATCTTCTGCTTGTCTCCAAGAGCACCTATCAATGCCAGAGATGCTAGGTCTCTGTTTCTTCCGAGTTCGTTGGCGAAGAAGTAGCACACACCGCTGGCGGAAAGTTCGTGAGTCCCATCCAATCCTACAAGGTGTGGGTTGACGTGGGCAAGATCCCTCTTCGACCTTATCTCCCCATTCGGGATGTGGTGATCCAGTATAACAACATCCGTATCAACCTGCGAAATCAAATCAGCATAACCGCTTCCCATATCGGCAAAGAGCAGAATCTCGCCCTGTTCGTACTCAAAAGGCTCGTTTAAGCCCTTCAAAAAAGTTATGTGGAACGCTTTGCCAGCCCTCAGGAGCGACTTTGCCAAGATGGCTCCTGCCGAGATTCCGTCAGCATCATGGTGGGTGTAGATTCTCACGAAGTCGTGCCTTTCAACGAGGTCTGCAGCCCTTCTCGCTCTCTCCTTTAGAAGGTTAATTGCCGAGCCCGAACTCATCGTGCACAACCCTCACAGCATTCACCCCATCGCTGCCGTCAACAACGAAGGAAACGTTGTATTCTGAGCAGCTCTGACTAATCATTATTACGTTTATACTATTTCTACCGAGAGCCGAGAAAATCTTTCCTGCAACACCCGGAGTTCCCGCCATTCCTGAGCCGACAGCACTCACGACTGCTATGTTGGGAATCTTCTCCACCTTTATAACACCGTTTCCAAGGTTTTTCAGGGCATTGTAAGCTTTGTCCAAATCTCTTATGTCGACAACTATCGAGAGGTTTAGCTCTGACGAGCTCTGAGCCACCATAATGACGTTCACCTTCTCATTTGCAAGTCTGCCGAAAACTTCAGACATTATCTCTGCAAAATCAAAGCCCGCACCGCTCACGTTGACTATCCCAGCTTGCGGTATTAAGCTCAATGCTTTAACTATTTCACTTGCGTTACTTGTACTCGGGCCAATTACAGTTCCGGGAACGTCGGGGTTGAACGTGTTCTTTATTCTGACCGGAATTTTCTTCCTCATTACAGGCTCTAAGGCTCTTGGATGGAGTATCTTAGCTCCGAAGTGGGATAGCTCCATTGCTTCCTGATATGATATTTCCGGGATAACCTTGGCGTTCGGAACGTATTTTGGATCGCACGTCATGATTCCGTCAACCTCCTTCCAGAGCCAGACCTCATCCGCATCGAGGGCTGCTGCAAGTATTGTTGCGGTGTAGTCACTTCCACCTCTGCCGAGCGTGGTTATGCTTCCGTCATCGGTTGCTCCAATAAATCCTGTTACTACGGGTACCGTCTTCTTTATCGTCAGAAGAGGTTCAAGTCTGTTCTTAATGGTTGTATAAACACTAGGTAATGGTCTGGCTCTTCCGAAATTTCTGTCTGTGATGATGCCAGCATCCCCTCCTGTTAGTGCAACTGAATCAACACCGAGTGAAAGTAGAGCTGCGGAGAATATCGGGGCTGACAGTCTTTCTCCAAATGACACTATGTAATCCTCACTTCTTCTGGTTAATTCGCCAAGGTAGCTTATTCCAAGCAGAACCTTTTCGAGCTCGTCGAGGAGTCTTTCCACCGCCGCTACCACCTTGTTCTTTATCTCATCGTTTCTGACAGCGTACTCAATCGCCTCGTAGTGCTTTTTCATCATGTCTGCAATGAACATCTTGATGAAACCGGCAGAGGGTTCGGAGCAGCATCTTTGTGCAGCCTTTATGAGTGCATCGGTCACCCCCTGCATCGCTGAAACAACTACCACAACTTCATTCCCTTCTGAGAACTTCTTCACAAGATTAGCGCAATGGTAAATATTTTCCCCGTCCTTAACACTCACTCCTCCAAATTTCATTACGATTCTCATCCTTTTGCCTGATTTTAGCAAGGAATATAAATCTTGCTGAGCTACTTGGGGCTCCAGAACTTGTGAAAGAGCTTTTTGCATTTTTCATAATCAAGTTTATCGACAAACCTGACGAGCTTCTGCTCGTACATAAAGTGAGGAAAGTCGCCGTCAAAATCAGGCTCCATCTCCCTCTTTTCAAGGAGGGTTATGAAGATGAGATTTCTTGCTGCGAGAAGCTTGAGATCCTCGTCCTCTTCGAAGATAAATGCCTTCAGAATTTTCTCCCCCGGACTTTCGAGGTATGTAGTCCCAATCCTTTCAGCGATGATTTCGGGTATCCTCACACTCTTGGCGTCAAGAATCTCCGCGAGCTTAAAGTGGTTCATTCCGGCCTCTATTGCAGCATCATCCATATTCTCCAGAGCCTTTGCTCTCATCTCATCTCTCAGCACTATTCTCTCAGCCTCTGCCTTTGAGAACCTCAGGATTTTTTCAACCACCTCCTCAAAATCCGCCTTGAGAAATGATTCCGTGTAGTCGATGTATAGGGAGTTTACTCTCTTCTCCATCTCCCTCACTCTCTCATCACCCACACCTAAGTTTTTCAGTTTCTCTACCTCCTCCAAATACGGCTCCACCTGCAATATTTCTTTTCCTCTGAGTTCCTTCAGCATCTCCATGAGTTTTTCCGTGTAGAGGGGATACGGTGTGTCGATTTTTCTAACATAAAAATCCACTGTGATTTTCCCTTCCAAAGCATCGTAGAAGAGGTCGTTTTTCGGCTCTTCAAGTACTACAACACCGTGGCTTGAAATCTCCGACTTTAAAAATTGGAGATTTTCAACTCTTGGAGTGGTGTAAACAACTTTCATGCTTTCAGGCTTTCGGCTATTATTTCTGCAACCTTCTTTCCGCTCAGCAGCATTCCGCCAAAAATCGGACCCATTCTTGGCAGGTTGTGCACCGCTGCTACCGCCATTCCGGCTGCGTAAAGGCCTTTTGTCACTTCCCCAGTTTTTTCAACGATCCCCTTCTCCGCAACCTCGGAGTAAGCTGACCTTTCTCCACTAACGGTAATATCGAGGGGCATCTTTCTCGCAGCCACTGATATAACTTCGGCATCGTGTCCTGTTGCATCGACTACGGCCCTGCTCCTGAGGAGAAGCGGGTCAACGTGCAGCCCGGAAATCTCAACGGCACTCCACTGGATGCATACACCCCTAACTCTGAGCGGATCCTCTCTAAAAATTACATCTTCAACCGAAACTCCGGGGATTATCTTTGCACCAGCGTCAATAGCCTTTGCTGCCAGTTTTGCCATGAATTCAGCAGAATCAGCTACGAGAAAGTTTCTGTGCTCGATGTACCTTATTCCAAAATCGTCGAGTATACCCTTTGCCTCTTTCTCAATCACAACTTTGTGAAACAGCATCCCTCCTCCGCCGATACCGCCACCTAAGCTCAGTCTCCGTTCAAGGACGAGGGTCTTAAGACCGCTTTCTGCAAGATATTTAGCAGCTGTAAGGCCAGAGGCACCGGCTCCAACGACTATGACATCCGAATCAGCGTATTCTATCCACTCTCTTGATGCGGTCTCGACTATGGCCTTTGTGATTTCCGCTTCCATAACGTCTCTAAATTTCAGCGGAATTTATAAGTTTCATCATCTGATGCTGTGAGTGAAATGCCAATACTTTCAAACCTAGCTCCTCAGAAGGTAGTAGACGAGCCCAACAAGCCCCACAAGGCTTACAGCCATGTCAGTGGAGCTTCCCGAGGATATACTTTCTGATAATATACCTCCCAAAAGGAATAAAGGTGCGAAGAGAATAACCGGAATAAATGAAACTACCTCCAGAAGGATAATCGGTAGGAGCAGCGGTATTAGGATACCTATCATTTTAAATACTTTCGATCTAAAATATTTAATTTTTGCTAACCTCATCATCATTATTATTACCTTAGCCCCGAACATCGCAACCGTTTTAGTTCTTTGGCCGAAGTAGAAATGTGTCGCTGAAGGAGTTGCTCAGGGATAAGCTCAGCGAGGAGGAGTTGAAGCTTGTAAGGAGGAGTTTCGAGATTATTGGGGATGTTGTAATCATTGAGATTCCCGATGAGATTCTCCACCACACAAAGGATATTGTTGAGGCTATACTGAAGAGACACAAGCACGTTAAAACTGTTTTGAGAAAAGTAGGAGAGGTTGACGGTGTTTACAGGGTTGCGAGATACGAACCAGTTTACGGGTGGAAGACGGAGACCGTCGTAAAGGAGCACGGTTGCAGGTTTCTGGTTGACCCGACGAAAGTGTACTACTCCGTAAAACTTTCGGGGGAGAGGGAAAGGATTGCGAGGCTTGTGAGAGGGGGGGAGAGAATTTTAGTGATGTTCGCAGGCGTTGGGCCCTATCCGATAGTGATAGCAAGGCTTGCAAGGCCGGAGAAAGTTACAGGCGTTGAGCTCAACCCGCATGCTGCCGAGTACTTCAGGAAGAATGTCAGGCTGAACAGGGTTGAGGATGTTGTTGAGGTTGTAGAGGGGGACGTTGAGGAGGTGGTTCCTAAACTTCCGGGAGAGTTTGACAGGGTTGTCATGCCAGCCCCTTACTCTGCGGAGACCTTCATCCACCTTCTGAAGGGGAAGGTTAAGAAGGGTGGTTTCGTCCACTACTACACGTTCGACAGCCAGAATGAAGAGGACAGGTTGCCCGAGAAGGTGAGGAAGAGGTTTGAGGAGGAAGGGTTGAATGTTGAAGTTTTAAAGGTCAGGAGGTGCGGCAACTTCGCCCCGTACGTTAACAGGTATGCTGTGGATTTGAGGGTGCTGTAGTTTTTTGTTGAATGGTTTGGTTGATCACGTTCTACGTTGGCAGGGGTGGGAGTAATCGGTTTATCGCATCTGAAACGCTCCAAACTCTGATTATTCCTGTCTCCTTAATTTTATCAAAGTCGTCATCAGCCAGATCTGGCTTTAAGGCATGTCGCTGAATTTTCCCGGATTTTCCGATGATTTTGGCGTTTAAGGTTTTTTGGTATCGGAAAAGCTGGCTGGTAGATGTTCGGGGTTGCATTTGTGGAGGTGCTTGGGTTACCGAAAAATAAAGGTAGTAAAAAATTGTTAAATCAGATTTAAATCAAGTTCGATGTAGTCTGTATAGATGTAAGAATTCTTCCACCCCTGCCACGTGTCTGTCCAAGGAGCTTGCACGAGCAGAACGTAAACTTTCCCCTCAAACACGTAGTTGCCGCTCTTCTCACACTCTCCTCCTTCTAACCCTAACCATACTTCGCTACTTGATGTCGTATGGCAGAGATACTCCCAGCTTGTCCCGTTCCAAACGTATATGACGACTCCATCATTTTTGTCGTTCCAATAATCCAGCCAAGCAATACCGTTCCAGAGGACTTTCAGTCTGCTTGTCTGCACGTTTCCAACGTTAAATTCAAATAACTGGGAGGCGTGATTTTCCTGAGTAGTTGGTGTGGATTCAGCATCATCTTCTTCTTCTACCAGATAACACTCTTCCAGTAGAAGACATGATATCGGAGAACCATCATCGTACGCAGCCAGCCTTATATCGTCATGGTCGTATACAGCCCAGCCATTTGAATTTGAGTTAGCCCAGCCAACTAGGTTACTTGGACTGTATAAAGAAGAATTTGGTTTGTTTGAGGGATCGATAACTCCGTCGATGGGACCGTGGTAGATTTTAATCCTAGTAAAACCTATGGTTGCAGGACTGAATGATGCTGAAAACTTTCCACCACTGCCTGAAACATTTATCGTGTAAGAAACATTGTTTGCAGCATCAGACACGTTGAACTCCACTCTACATTTGCCGGGACTATCAGCAGGGAAGTAGTACCAGACCTCCCCTTTATCGTTGGTGGTTTTATTAGCTGTATCGTGGCAGGAGTCGTTTATGCTGACGTTCACATCCCTGACAGGATTGTTGAATCTGTCCACAACTCTGACACCCAGGGGTATTGTTGTCCCCTCGTAAACGGTGTAACTTGCCTCTGACAATCGCTGCAAACGATACGGTGTTGTCCCCGAACTCACTTCAACCTCACCGGCACTCGCTGCCGTCGCGGTAAAGTAGTTTATCGAGAGTTCAACATCGCTAACGCTCAGGGTTATCTTCCTCCCGTTTTGCGTAACATTCTCGCTTCCGTAAGTGCTTGAGAGCGTCTCATTCCACCAGGATGCTGTTTTTTCATCGTAACACTCGAATTCTACTGTCCCGGAAAACTTCGTGGATCCGCCGTAGGATATGGGATACAAAATGAGGTTTATGTTTTCTGTCGTGGAGAGTGGGTTGAAAGTGGCGTTGACGATGTATATCGTAATTTTACTTTCTGTGAATGAATTCTGTTCTGAGGTGACCAGGACGTGCGAATTCTCAATTTTCAGGACGGCTGAATGCTCAAAGACAAACTCGGGGGAGTGGCTGTAAAGATAGTTTGGTCTGTAGGTTATGGCGTAGGACGTGAAGTTTTCGGTGTAGGGCGTGGAATCGGCAATACCCGAGATATTCACCCGCAGCTCCCTCTTGCCTACACTTCCAGCACCTTTTGAGGGGGAAATCAGGATATAGTATTCCGGGTATTTCACTCCCGCATCAATTACCACCTTTACCGGATTTCCGGTTGATGCTGCCAGACTCACAGCCTCACTCAGCTTCGCAACCTCATAACCCACCTCATCCAGATGCTTTGCCTCAGCAGCTTTATTCCACTCGGGAACCCAGGTTGACTGAACGATACCTATGAACCCCATGATTATCGCGAGCAACAGGATAAATCCGATGAGGGGTGAGACTGCCTTGCTGTTCATCTGAACTACCTACCGATAAAACAATATAAATTTATCTTTCGATGATTAGGGACTGTCCACATTACCAGAACCTATAAATATGAAATATAACATCAAATTATGCAATCTGTAAAGGAAATCGTTAGGGAGCTTAAAGTGTTCGAAAGGAACAAAATTCCCCTTGAAATTAAAGTTCTCGGTATAGCAACATACATCCAGACATCCAGACATCAT
>JAPDIT010000049.1 GCA_029259455.1 Archaeoglobi archaeon | reverse complement strand
TTGGCAATCTGCTTATGAAGATGAGGTTTGAGAGGACAAGCTATGAATCGTTTATCGGTGAAGTTATTAAGCTGGATAGGGATATAAGGTGGGAGGTGAATTTACACCTATGATGGAACACGACCAAAATTTTTGCGTGTTTTGTGCACAAGTTAAGGCAAAATTGCAAAAAATTGCGTAAAAAATTACAACTGAGTTGCAACAATATATAACAAATAATCATTCTGAATATCCCGAATTACCTTTATAAATGTTGCCATTGGAGCAACTGCATGTATTATGCAAAAATAACAAGGATTGAAAGGCTGACCGAAGACGTTTCCATCCTATACTTTAATATTAAGTTACCGTCCTATCCCGGACAGTTTGTCATGCTAAGCGTTCTGGGTTATGAGGAGATACCTCTAAGTCTATCATCTCCCAATTCTGTTACAGTGAAAGCTGTAGGTGAGACCACCAGAAAACTGGTTAATGCGGAAGTTGGAATGCGTGTGGGGTTGAGAGGGGCATTTGGTAGCACCTTCACACCTTCTAAAAGTGCACTTATTGTAGCAGGTGGGATCGGGATCGCTCCGTTGAAGTATCTTTACGATTTTCTGCAGAAATGCAATGCAAAAGTGAGTGTTATTTTTGGCGAGAGAACAGCAAAAAACCTGTTCTGGGTTGATGAATTTGATGAAATCACGATTACAACTGAAGACGGAACTTTGGGGATAAAAGGAACGGTTATCGATGCTTTAAGGCTCAAGAACCTTGATGAGTTTGAGAAAATCTATGTTTGCGGAGGTGAGGGTATGTTAAAAGCAACGTATACGTTCTTAAAGGAACGTGATGCTTTGGATAAGGCAGAGTTCTCGCTTGAGAGGTTCATGAGGTGTGGAATAGGTGTTTGCGGTTCATGTGTTATTGAGAATGGTTTGAGAGTTTGTGCTGATGGGCCGGTTTTCAGAGCTTCAGAGCTTCCTTGGTGACAATATTTAAATTCACTGAAGGATGAGGGGAAAAGGATGAAAGAAAAGAGGCTGATTATAAAAAGAAGCGGTTATCCCTCAAAAGGCGAGATTGTAATAGGAACGGTTAAGAGAGTCCTCGATTTTGGAGCCTTTATCTCCCTTGACGAGTATGAGGGCAAAGAGGGGATGGTGCATATAAGCGAAGTCGCATCTGGGTGGATTAAAGATATCAGAGAGCATGTGAAAAAGGGTCAGAAGGTGATATGCAAGGTTCTCGATGTAAATCCAAAAAGAGGACACATCGACCTGTCAATCAAGGATGTTAACGAGAGACAGCGGAGGGAGAAGCTTCAGCAGTGGAAGAACGAAGTGAAAGCCTTCAAGTGGCTTGAGATAATCGGTGAGAAGTTAAACATGGATTTCAGAGAGGTCGAGAAGATAGGAAAGAAGCTCATGAAGGAGTATGATTCCGTTTACGCTGCTTTCGAAGAAGCTGCCTTTGAGGGATACGAAGTCCTTGTCTCGATTGTTGGAGAGGAGTTTGCAAAGGAGATGGCAGAGATAGCGAGAGAAAACATAAAGCCCAAGAGAGTTAAAGTGAGGGGATACTTTGAACTTAGAAGCCCCGCTTCTGATGGAATAGAGAGGATAAAGAAGGCTTTACTTGAAGCCAGAAAAGCTGTAAAAGACGGTGTGGAGATGAAGCTGGAGTACGTTGGCGCTCCTAAGTACAGAATCGTTGTCGAGGCGGATGATTACAAGACAGCCGAAAATGTATTGAAAAAAGCGACTGAAAATGTTTTGAAAGCAATTAAAAAACTTGGTGGGGAGGGCAACTTCGTCAGGGAGGCGGCATGAAGGTTTTAATGAGAAAATGTGGGAAATGCGGAAGGTACACTCTGAAGGAAAACTGTCCCGTCTGTGGTGAGAAGACATACATGCCAATTCCACCGAGATTCTCTATTGAAGACCCATACGGAAAGTACAGGAGAAAGCTGAGGAAGGAAATTGGATTTTTCAGCTTCAGGAGGTGAAGTATGTTAGAGAAAGTTGATGTCAGATTTTTGAAGAGTCCGGAAGAGGTAGGTCTTGAAAATCCGGTCTTCATAGAAGGTCTGCCCGGAATAGGTCACGTCGGTAAGCTCGTTGCAGATCACCTGGTGAACGAGTTGAAGGCTGAAAAAGTTGTGGAGATATACTCCCATTATTTCCCACCTCAGGTGATGGTTCTTGAGGATGGAACGATAAGAATGCCTAAGAATGAAGTTTACGCATGGAAATCTGATGGAAATGGTACCGACTTGCTGATTCTCGTCGGAGATTTTCAGAGCATAAGCAACGAAGGTCACTTTGAACTCGTTAACGCCTACATAGATATCGCAAAGAGGTTCTCTGCCAAGATGATATACACTCTCGGAGGATACGGTGTGGGGAAGCTTGTTGAGGAGCCCTACGTAATAGGGGCTGCCAACTCCTTGGAGATCGTTGAGGAGCTTAAGAAATACGGAGTAAAATTTGAACCTGGAGAGCCGGGAGGGGGAATTATCGGTGCTTCTGGCCTTCTGCTCGGTGTTTCTAAGCTTGAGAACATTCCTGCAGCATGCTTGATGGGCGTCACTTCGGGATACATGGTCGATCCTAAGAGTGCAAAGGTTGTTCTTGACGTGCTGTGCAAAATGCTGAACCTCAAGGTATCAGTTGAGGCTTTAGAGGAGAGGGCAAAGGAGATGGAGAGGATCATCGCCCAGATAAAGGAGATGCAGGAGATGGCAGTTCAGCAGTGGAAGAGCGACGAGGATTTGAGATACTTCAGATGAGGTATCCTGAAATAGACATTGCCAGAGGAACGGCAGTAATCCTAATGCTCGTTTTCCACTCTTTTTTCGATGCATACTACTTCGGTAAAATTGAGCTTTCAGGAGCTTTCTGGTACTACTTTCCGAGGTTCATCGGTGGGATGTTCATCTTTATATCAGGGTACACACTCTCTGTCGTTAGGCCAGATGCTGGCAGGCTGAAAAAGAAGATTCTAAAACTTGCATCTCTTGCCGCGATTATTACGGCAGTCACCTTCGCATTCGTTCCCAGTGAAGTGGTGGTCTTTGGGATAATACACTTTTTTACTCTCGCCACGATTACTGGCTACATTTTCTTGAGGTATCCAAAAATCCAGCTTCCTGCTGGTGTAGCTCTCTTCGTTATGGGGCTGGTCATTAGCCGGATAAAGGTAGATACGGGAATTCTTGTTTGGCTTGGTCTTATATCTTACAGCTTCTCCACACTCGACTACTACCCTCTCCTTCCTTGGTTCGGTGTCTTCCTCATCGGGATGTTCTTTGGAAATGTTGCAAAGCCCAAGGGTGTTAGGCTGAACGTGCCTGTGTTGCCTTATCTGGGCAGAAACTCCCTAAAAATTTACATTGTTCAGCATCCTGTTATTATTCTTGCTCTCCATCTTCTTTATGGTGACGTGATTCAGCAGATTCTTGGTGTTTGGCCTTGTACTTAATGTACTCCTCAACAGTTCTGGAACCGAAGTAAAACGACACGGTGGTGATAAAAGCCAGATTAAGACCGTCTATCAACTTGAAAAACTCTTCACTTGGTTCAAAAATTCCCGCTACCGCACAGAGAATAATTCCAAAGTAAAGCGAGACGACAGATACTGTTAATGCTCTCCTGATCTGTTTCTTGTCGAGTTCTGTAAATCTGCTGATTATATGCCACATCAAGAGTAGAAGCAGGAACAGCACTCCTATCGCTATAACAACTATTAGAGGTGCTAAAATCGGGTACATCTTGGTTAGAAGTTGCGCCTCAAACTCCATGATTCTTGTAAGCATAACTTAACTTAAATTTTTTGTTTAATAACTTCGTTGAGCTTAATCAGAACATCTCTCGCAATCTCTACATCTTTTAACCTTACTCTCTCCCTCACCGTATGGCAGAGGTGCAGCTCTCCGGGCCCCCAGACCACAACGTCATATCTGCTCTTCAGGTTCAGGGCATCAGTCCATGATGGCATCACCGTATACTCTACATCAATTCCAGCAGCCCTCACCGCCTGCTCTAGCAGTTTTGCAACTTCCTTGCTCTCGAACCCGTCATAAGCATTGGAGACCTCGTAGTCCCCGTAGTTCTTGAGGAACTCAATTTCCTTAAGCGCGTCCTCTAGCTTGACCTCTGGCTCTATCACAACGTCCAGTTCTACTCTGCAGTAATCTGGAATGACGTAATCGTCGTTACCACCATTGATTTTGAGAGGTGTGGCTTTGAAACGCTTCTTAAGCTCGCTTATTACCTCAAAGGCTTTCTCTATGGCGTTGACACCCATCTCCGGCAACGAGCCATGGCTTTGAACACCCCTCACCTCAACCGCTAGATCCAAGTTTCCACAGTGTCTCGAAGCGATTTTCAGGTCAGTTGGTTCCATAACAACCACCATTCTGCCGTGTTTCCACTTTTCGGCAAATTCCATTGACCCTTTTCCTCCCTCCTCTTCGTCGCAGAAAAATGCAATGGTGAAGTCAACACCTTTTTCTGCAGCTTCCAGAATTGCTGCAATACTCGCCTTCGCGTCACAAACACCCGTACCGTAGGCGTAAACCCCATCCGTGCTGAAGGGGGCTTTGACCGCGGTTGTATCGAGATGTGTTGAAACGATAAGTTCTGATCTTGATTTTGTGGAGATGAAGTAATCCCCTTCGACGATTTCATAACCGCTGCTCTCAAGAAAATCCTCAATGAAGTTTTTGATCTCCTCCTCACTTCCCGATGGGGATTCAATTTCAACGAGTTTTTTCAGCAACATAATCATAGCTTTTAAAAGTCCAGTATATAAGCCTGATTCGTGGAGATAAGAAAAGCTGATAGGAACGACATTGATGACTTTGTAGAGGTATACATGGAAGCTTACAAAGGACTTGAGAATTACGCGTACACGAGAAAAAGGGATGTTAAGAATTATTTTAAATGGCTTCTCTCAAGGGACAAAGATGGCGTGATGGTTGTTGTGATCGATGGCAAAGCTGTGGGATTCGTTGCCTGCGACACCAACTGGTTCAGTGTATTCGAGCGGAAGAAAGTTGGAGAGATTCACGAGCTCTTTGTCCTTCCAGGATACCGGGGGATGGGGATTGGCACAAAGCTTCTGGAAAAAGCTTTGGAATATGCTTGGGAGAGAAATAGGAGAGTGGCTGAGTTGTGGGTGGGAAGGACGAACTACAGAGCGAGAAAGTTTTACACATCCCATGGCTTTGATGAGGCTGGAGAGTGGGGGGAGTGGATAAGGATGAGGAAGGAGTTAAGAAACTGATAAGTTAACCCTCAAACCTCTCAAAAATGGCTTCGGGAATTACAACATCTTCAGCTGGCCTGTCTGCTATCTTTCTGATGTATACCTTTCCGTAATCCCTCCAGACTTCTTCGAGTTCTTCCATCTCGTTTCTGCTTCCAAAAGCCACGTAACTTGGGCCGTTTCCTGATAAACCACAGCAAAAGCCTTTTTTCCACCCCTTTTCGGCAATCTCCAGTGGATAGCCAAGAACTTTGCAGATGTACTGTGTATTCAGTCTCATAGCTTCGCAGTAATTCCCTTTAATAGCCGCATCAACACCTTCCTTAATCTCGCCTGCATTCTCCCTGAGCCTTTTCCAGTCTACTCTGCTTCTCCCAAAGTTGGGAATGAGCACTGCAGAGTAGCCCTCAAAGTCGTCCATTCTTATAAGTCTCATTTTTCTGTTATTTGAAACAACAAATTTGCCAAGGAGAGAGGCAGATGCATCATCGAATGCTCCTGTAAAGCTTATACCCGCCTCAAGGGAGAATCTTGCGTTTGCCCTGAGAATCTCGAATGCATCAAGTTCCTCACCCTTCATCTTTTTGACGGCACAGATAAGGGCGTTCACGAAGGCACTGCTACTTCCCAGTCCGCTACCGCCCGGAATCTCCGATTCTACGAAAACCTCGGCTCTCACATTCATGGATTGAAGAATTCTCTGGGCAACGATGCTTTTTCTCTCAACTCCGTTTACAACCACTCTTATCTCTTCGGACGGTTTCAGCTTTACCACAGTGTGCATCTCTATTCCGAGCGCGGAACCTATTCCCGTTGGCAGAGCGTTTAAAACCGTTCCGGCAGCGTACGCTTTCGCTCTCATCAGACCACTTCTTCAAAAGCGGAAAAGAGGGTAATTCTCTCTCTGACCAGCAAAGGCAGCTTCTCCAGCCCTGCAATTTCCAGCTCTTCCTTTGTTATTCCGTAGTGTTTAACAATCGCGTCCACATCGTACTCTGGCCTGAACTCTCTCTCCTTAAACCCCTCAACTTTGCTCTCGTCGAGTATTACAGCAGCCACCCTGTTGACACCTCTCCTAACACCCAGCTTTAAGGCATCCCTTATCTGCCTTGTTGCAGCATAGTGGAGAAGAATTTCTATTGGAAGTGAACGTGAAATTCTCTTTCCAGCATACCAGTTCTTTATTGCCTTTTTTGCCGCAAATTCCACGACCTCAAGGGAAACTACATATTTAGAGTTGATGAATGCGGCATGTTCAGCTCTGAAATTCGAGGGATCTTCAACGTAGATTTCCCCGAAGGTAACCCTCATAAAACTCTATAAAACTCTCATCAGGGACTCCATTTTTATGCCTTTGTCTGTCAACTCGTACCTTAAAATTGCTTTCGGAACGAGGATTCCCTTGAATTTTATAACTTTCAGCCTTCTCTGGACTTCGTTCTCCAATTCTTTCAAGGTGAGCTCAATGACCCCGTCAGAGTAGTGCTTGACGGTCGTCTCAGTTCTTGGATCGAACATGCCCTTGGTAATCAGAATCATTACAACCGACTGTCTCTTCTTTGCGTACTTGGAGAAAACGTTAATCAGCGATATAATGTCTTCTATCGGATAGTTAGCGAGGAAGTATGTGAAATTGTTAATTACAACTCTTTCAAATTCCTCGTTGCTTAATACTGTTTTTATTCCTCCGATGGGGTCGTAAATGGTTTTTTTAAGGAAGCCCTTTGCATCACTCTCTTTTTCTTCGCTTAACGCTGAAACATTCAGGCTCAGAAGCGTTACGTTCTCCCAAACCGCCTCATCGAGGTCAAAGTAGAGGTTAATGTATTCTTTAATCTCTTCAGTGCTGTCATCCGTGGCTAGATAAAGTACATTCTCTCCCCGCCTCGCCCCCTCAACGACGAAGTGGTACGACAGCACATCTGCACCGGCTCCCGGCTCCTCAAAGACTGAAACTACGCTGCCTACTGGAAACCCTCCACCGAGTTGTGTGTCAAGGGGCAGTATTCCTGTGCTTACATGTTTCATCGTAAGGCATTTAACTGCTTAATATTTAACCTTTGTTCTCACTAAAGTTTGCTCACCAACTTGTAATGTCCGTGTTTTGGTGTGTAAACTTCTCCGTGGAGTTTCAGCTTGGAGAGAATCTCCTTTGCTTTCATCCTGTCAATCCCTTCTTTTTCAGCCTCCTCAAGTATTACTTCCTCAGGCACTCCTTTTTCATAGTCTTTCTCAAGGTTGTCGATTATTTTCTTCATAATCATAATTCTGTCTCTCTGAGTTTTCGAAGTGCCGGAATAAGCCAGATCGATGTCCATCTCACCCGTTTCGGGGTCAACTGCAATCTCTCTGAGACTTCTCATCATAATATCAATCACTCTTTCTACGTCTTCAGGTTCGACTCTGTCACTCAGCCTAACTCTCGCAGAAGCTTCAGCAAGTCTGACAATGCTTTCAAGCTGTCTTGCTGTTATAGGAACAGGTGAGTTCTCTTTCACCCTCGCCCTGAGAGAGAGGTAGAACTCCTTAATTTTCTCCTTCGCCTCATCTGTTAAAACAGGATAGACAGTCTTTCTGGCGTAGGCTATGTACTTTCTGAGGAGGTCAGGATCAATTTCGGGAACTATTCTCTCCGCTCTCTGCTTTACGTAATCTTCATCATATTCTGCCGCAACGTTTTTGATCTTCTCTGTGATCTCACCAAGCTGGTGGGTGTGGAGAATGTGCTCAACAAGCTTTTTGTCCTTCTCTTCATCCGGCTCATCTTTCATGACGAAGATAAGGTCAAACCTAGAGAGTAGTGTTGGGGACATCTCGATTTGCTCCGGAACTGGTGTGAACTTCTCGAACCTTCCGTATTTGGGGTTTGCCGCCCCAAGTAAGGCGCATCTCGCTCTCAAAATAGCATTAATTCCTGCCTTGGCAACACTGATAGTCTGCTGCTCCAGAGCTTCATGAAGTGCGGAAGTGTCTTCCCTTCTCATCTTATCGATTTCATCAACCAGAGCTATACCCTTGTCTGCGAGAACAAGCGCTCCAGCTTCGAGAGTCCACCTCCCATCAACCTCATCTCTGACCGCTGTGGCAGTGAGACCAGCAGTCGTAGTTCCTTTTCCTGTGGTGTAAACGCTTCTCGGGGCTATTCTGTGGACGTATCTCAGAAGCTGTGACTTGGCAACACCCGGATCACCGACGAGGAGGATGTGGATATCACCTCTGATTTCAGTTCCGTCCGGAAGCTTCTTGGGCACTCCTCCAAAGAGCTGCAAGGCTATGGCAAGCTTAACGTCCTCGTGACCGTAAATTGACGGGGCTATGGACTTGACTATTTTTTCGTATATGTCGTCGCATGCAGCAAGCTGCATTATCAGCTCTCTGTCTTTTTCCGTTATCTCGAACTCCTCGTACTCCTGCTGGAGAACCTCAACGGAATTTCCTTCAATGTAGAGGTCCATGTGTGTCATCTTCCTCTGCCCAAGACCTCTGGGCTTAGCCCTAACAATTCCATTTATTATGACTCTGTCTCCGGGATTCACTGAGCCAGCGAGATCACCTTCCAGAATCACGTCTATCGTCTGCGGCTGCTCCCCTCCTCTGAGATTCTCTGGATACTCCTGAATTTTCACCCTCTGACTGTCAACTGAGATGCTCCTGTCAGGCAGGAAGATCAGCTTCTTCGTACTGCACTTGCTGCACTCAAACGGCTGTCTGAGCTGGCTGTTTTCCTGAGGAACCATTGTTATGCTACCGCAGTTGAGGCAGGCGAATGCAGCCTCCACTATCCTCGGCCTCACCTCGGTGACCTTTCTGACGATCCCTTCAATAGCCAAGAACTTTCCTATATGTTCGGATCTGAGATCCCTTATCAGAACTTTTCTTGTTGTGGGTAAAGAGTAGAATCTGGGCTTGCAACCCTCAAGCGAAACTCCGTAAATGTTGGTGGCGTTCGCTAGCCCTCTTTCAGCGTGAATTAGCACCTCATCGGGCTTTTCAATCAGCTCCTCTCCCAACTTGCCCTCCTGAAATATGGATAAGTCTTTAACAAAATTAACGTAAAGGGATCTACCATCTCCGCCTGACTTTATCTTGTAGGCAAGCTTGTTAATTTCTTCCCTATAGTACCTCTCAAAGAACTCCGTCCAAAGTGCCGGACTGCTTATACCCATTGTAAAGAAATAATCAAAAAATGCTTTAAAACTTGTTGCTAGAAGTTCAGTTGATGCGACTGGATGAACTGAAGAGGAGTATAAAACTTAAAGTTTTTGCCAGCGAAGAAATTTACGATTACCTCAAAAACCTGTTTAACGATGAGGACAGGATAATTCTCGAATTTGATTCCAGCCCTGATCCCGGTCTCTCTCTTCCGGGAGTAAAAATAGATGACTCGGAGATTTACTTTCACGCAGTGCCAAAGCAGAATGAGCTTCAGAGCTTCATTCATGCAATTAAAATCGTTGCGGAGGGTGTGAAAGAGGGTTCGGAAGTCAGGATTATCACCTTTGTCACTCCAACCTGCCCCAACTGCAGAGCAACAGTCGATTCTATCAACACCCTTGCCCAAAAATTTGCCATCGAGCATCATACTGTTGATGCCACAATGTTTCCGGATTTTGCTGAAAAATACGGGGTGATGAGCGCTCCAACAACTTTCATAGGTAAGATGAAAGTTGTTGGAGCAATCAGCCTGAGCAAGGCTGAGAAGTACATAAGAGATGCTATAAATGGTGATTACAGAGACTACCTTGCTGAAAAGCTTGCGAGTGGTGAA
This sequence comes from Archaeoglobi archaeon, assembly GCA_029259455.1. Taxonomy (GTDB): domain Archaea; phylum Halobacteriota; class Archaeoglobi; order Archaeoglobales; family Archaeoglobaceae; genus Archaeoglobus. The sequence continues at coordinate 9,478 of JAPDIT010000049.1, read as the reverse complement.
ATGGGAGATGTAAAGACACTTGTTGTAGGGGAGGGACTTGGAGAGCTTCTTGGAGAGCTGATGGGGCACGAGGAGTTCATGGTCAGGCTGGGAGCGATGGCGACTGCAGAAGCTCTTAAAGGTGAGAGGGGGGTTGTGGAGGGGGTTAAGAAAGCTGTAAGAAAACTTCTCAAACACGAGGATGCGAGGATTAGAGAGGATGCAGCGATGATGCTCGGGATGCTTGGTGGCGAGGAGGATTTGGAGGTGCTCGAAAACCTAATTTCTGAAGGGGGTAGGGTTGCCGATTCAGCTCGCGAGGCTGTTGAAGAGATAAGGGGGAAGAATAATGGCTGAGGTAGTTGTTGATGGTGTCAGGGCAAGTTACAGCATTAGGGGTGAGAATGCAGCACTCCTTTGCCCACCACATCCGCTTATGGGTGGGAACAGGTTTGATGTGAGGCTTGAGAGGATAGCTTCGGAGCTGACAAAAAGGGACATCTCCGTCTTAAGGTTCGACTACCAGCAGCCGTTCAGAAGCGGTATAGGGGAGATAGAGGATGCAAAGAAATGTGTAGCCTATCTTAAAGACAGACATGACAAAATAGCGGTTGTGGGATACTCATTCGGAAGTGTGGTGGCATCAAACGTCGCTGAGTACTGCGATGCTGCAGTTTATCTCTCTCCAATCCCCGAAATTAACTCCATCCGCTTCAAAGATGCTGCAATTCCGAAACTCTTTATCATAGCAACGCAGGATCAGTTTGTATCTTTCGAAGAATCGCTGAAACTTTTTGAGCAGGCTTCAGAACCTAAAGAGGTTGTGAAGGTTGAAACAGATCACTTTTACTTCGGAAAATTTGACTATGTGGCTAAAATAGTGGCGGATTTTATTGAGAAGCAAAGCTTCTAAACAGCCCCTTGTTGATTTGCTCTTCCACCTTTCTAATAAACCTGTCGTGAGTTCTGAGAACCGGAATGATCGTCATGTCCCCTCTAATATCTTTTATTTTCTCCACGTAGTCAGCAGTATCATCGTTTCCGTAATACACGATCCAGTTTCTGTACTCTCCGACCGTGGTGAAGGAGGTGTAGGTTATGAGCTCAACGATTACCAGTCTGTCATCAAGAATGCCGTGAATGGTGTCGTACTCGATAAAGAAGATTCTGCCGTTGGAGTAGTAAAGCCTCTCAGCCTCCATCGCCACAGCCTGTCTTGCAAACTCCGAGAGAGAGAACTCTTCTGGCTCATCGAGAATTACTGGACCTATGTAGCTCACTTTGTCCATAAAAAGTGAAGTCCTTTACTGTTTAAAATTTCTCTGGTCAGGGAACGGTACCGCTTACAATTACCACGAGCTTACTCCAGAACCGGTAAGGACCCGTTTCGACAAATCTTATGTCTTCTAAACCGGCTTTCATGAACCAATAAACGCACTGCTGGGTTGAGGGGAAAAGCATTATGCTTTCAGCAAATTTTCTCACGATGATGTTGTCCGGCTTTCTTGGGGCGAGGATTACAACCTTTCCCCCGCTTTTGGTTACTCTTGCCATCTCCTCTATACCTTTCTGCGGATTTGGCCAGTACTCTATGCTCCCCGCTGATATGGCTGCATCGAAAGAATCGTCCTTAAAAGGTAGGTTTTCAGCATCTCCCAGAAAGTAGTTCACATTACCGAGTTTCGCTCTCGCCTTCATCATCTGCTCAGGGGTGAGATCGGCCGCCACTACTTTCTCTTCTCCAGTTCTCCTGACTATTTCCTCGGTTGTGAAACCGGTTCCGCATCCAACTTCGAGGACAAAAGAATCGCTGTTAATATTGGCCATATCCACTACTGTTTTGCGCATCTCATCAGAGTAGAAGATCGGATTGATGTAATCGTAAATTTTGGAAAAGTATTTGTAAAAAATCTGTGCCCTCTTTTTATCCTCCAAAATTCCCATTTCTCTCTATTTCACTCTTCCTTCTGCTTGAATATCTCCTCAAGCGGAACCTTTCCGTGTTTGACGACTACTGTGTTTATCTGGATAATGTCTTTTGAGATAACTCTGCCTCTTACGCTCTTTCTCTTTCTCAGCCCCTTTTCCTTTGGCTTGAATCCCACTCCTCCGCTGAGCAGCAGCCTCCTCCTCGCTGTTCCTGGCAGATCTGGTCTCATCGGGAATCCATCCCTGTCAGTCCCGCCTGTAATCTTCAGCTCGTAGTCGGGGGGGAGCTCAACGATCGTGCCGCTGATAACATCCCCTATCTGCTTTCCTATCAGTCTGTTTGCATTAGCCCCTTCGATGACCTTCTGATAAGCCCTCCCTGTCTTTGGATCTGAAATAACAACCCTGAACTCCATGCAGGAGTTGCTTGAGTCGAGGATTTATAAAACTATTGATGCTTGGCTGTGGTGAGGTAAACGCCGGAAATTGTAATTATTCCTCCTAATGCGGTAAATAAATCAGGCCTCTCGTTGAGTGTATAAAATGCGAATATAGCTGTGAAGAGCGGAACGAGGTAAACGTAGACCGCAACGCTTGTCGAGTCAGCATTAGTCAGGGCATAGTACCACACGACGTAGACAAAGACGAGCAGAGGATGGATAAATAAAGGAGAGCAGCAATGGTATCTGAGTTAAGCGTCAGAGGGTTTGCAAGGCCGGCATACAGGGCGAAAGGCAGGAGATAAATCGTCCCCAGTAAAAATGCATAAGCTGTGAGCGTCTCGCGGTTGCACTTCAAAAGCATTTTTGATCCAAGAACGGTGTAAACAGCCCACATGAAACTATAATCATTAAGACATCTCCAAACAGTGTTTTTGAGCTGAAAAACTCCAGTGTGCCTTTCGAAACTATGAGTATTACTCCGGCGAAGGATAGAAATACTCCTGCCACCTTCCGTGGATTGTCCTCTCATTTAACAAAACCCCGGATGGCAACAAATACTGCTGAGGTGTTGATGAGTATCGAGGCATTTGTTGCTGTGGTGTACTTCAGAGCCAAAAATTGGACGGCGTAGAGCAGAGTGACTCCTGAGAGTGCAAGAATTGATAAATGAACTCATTCGAAACCATTTGGCTTTACAACACCTCTTCTCCAGAATACCCACACCAAGAGAAGTGGAGAGGCTATAAGAAAACGGTAGAATGCGAGGTTGTAAGGGTCAAGCCCCCTTAAACCAAATTTTTATAAATATAAACGAACCAGCCCATATGAGCATTGTTAGGGTTAGAAGGAGGTGAGTTCTTGAGTTCATCGACGATCTCCAATTTTCAGGAAAAATTCGTGGATTCTGGTGTCATTGGTTAATTCGGGATGAAACGCTAACCCTAAAACATTTCTCTGCTTTGCTGCAACGATAAAGTCCTCTAGAGTTGCAAGAACCTCGACATCTTTGCCGACCTCCACTATTGCTGGAGCTCTTATGAATACAGCTTCGAATCTTCCGACATGCTTGACTTCAAGAGGCACTTGGAAGCTCTCCCTCTGCCTTCCAAAAGCATTCCTCTTGACCTTTGCATCAAGCAGACCCAGGAGCTTTGTGTTTGTTTTTTCAACCTGTTCATCTCCATACTTTGAGAGCAGAATTAAACCGGCACATGTACCCATAACAGGTTTTCCTCCTTCTGCAAGCTGTAAAATCTCATCTGCGATACCATCAGAAAAAATTAGTTTGCTTATTGTAGTGCTCTCCCCACCGGGAAGGATTACAGCATCGCTTTTTGAAACCACACCTTTTCTCCTTGTAGCAACAACCTCGCCGCTAATTCTCAGGTTCTTCAGAGCCCTTTTTGTAGCTAAAACGTGCTCCTCGACATCCCCCTGAACTCCGACTATCGCTACTCTCATACACCTCTTGTCTGCAGCCTCTCCTCCTCACTGAGCTTGAAGATGTCGAGACCCTTCATTGCCTCACCCAATCCCTTTGAAACTTCAGCAATCACTTCTGGCTCGTCGTAGTGCTGGACAGCCTCAACAATGGCTTTGGCATACTCCGGTGGGTTGGATGACTTGAATATCCCCGAACCAACGAAAACTCCGTCTGCTCCAAGCTGCATCATCAGTGCGGCATCCGCTGGCGTTGCAACACCTCCGGCAGCGAAGTTCACAACTGGAAGCCTTCCAAGCTCTCTGATCTCAAGAAGGATTTCGTATATCCCGGTTATGATTTCGCCGAGAGTGTACTCCTCAAAGACTACATCATTTCTGGAAACTTCTCCAAGCCCCATCTCCTCTCTGACTTTCGAGGCAAGTTCGGCATATCTGTAGGCATAGTTCTCGGCTGTGATGTATATCTTTTCTTCGTCCATCCTCTGCAGCTCGAAAATCGCTCTGTTTATCAGCCTCATGTGCTTTACAGCCTCAACGATGTTGCCGGTTCCAGCCTCACCCTTTGTCCTTATCATCGCTGCTCCTTCCCATATCCTTCTCACAGCCTCCCCAAGGCTCCTTGCACCGCAGACAAACGGGACAACAAACTTTCTCTTGTCGATGTGGAAGAACACATCCGCTGGAGTAAGAACTTCACTCTCATCAATCATGTCAACTCCAAGAGCCTCAAGGGCTCTGGCCTCAGCTATGTGCCCAATTCTGCACTTTGCCATCACTGGAATCGTCACTGCATCAATGATTTCCTGAATCTTCTTTGGGTCAGCCATTCTTGCCACTCCACCTGTAGCCCTGATATCTGCTGGTACTTTGTGCAGAGCCATAACTGCCACAGCTCCCGCTTCTTCAGCTATTATTGCCTGTTCCACATTTGTTACATCCATTATCACTCCGCCTTTCTGCATTTTAGCAAATCCTCTCTTGATCAGCTCTGTGCCGAATTTTAGCTTTTCTAAGTTTATCTTCATCGTCATCACTTGGCAATGGCTGAATATAAACTTTGGCTTGCATGGATAGCATGGAATATTATAAACTATAAATCATTTTCACAAAATTTTTTAGTTTGCAAGCCCCATCCTCATTATGGATTCAGTGATATTGGAATTATCACATTCAATTAAAAGAGTTGATACTCACCCTTTACAGAGGGTTCTTTACTCGCAAGATTTACTCAAAATACCCAAATTTCTGGAGCGTTTTGTAAAACACCCCATCTGCGTTGTTCAACCTGAAAGCGATGAAGAAGTTAGAGCCGTTCTGAAAATAAGCAGGAAGTATGGGATTCCCGTAGTTCCAAGGGGAGCGGCAACATCTGCTTACGGTGGAGCGGTTACGATAAAGCCGTGCATTGTTGTTGACTTTACCAGAATGAGAAAAATTGAGATTGCTGGAAAAAAAGCGGTAGTTGAGAGCGGTGCAGTTTGGCTGGATGTGGAGAAGGAGCTGAACAGGCATGGACTGGCATTACGAGTTTATCCTTCAAGCGCCCCTGCAGGAACTGTTGGTGGGTGGATAGCGCAGGGAGGTTATGGGATAGGCAGTTTGAAGTATGGAGGGATAGGAAAGAATATCGAATGGCTGGAAGTTGCAGATTTCGACGGCATAAAGAAAGTCGGTGGAGATGAACTTAAGAACTATGTGGGATTGTTCGGAACAACTGGACTGATACTCAGGGCATGCTTAAAGCTTAGAGATAATGTGAGGATTGACAGTGTGGCGATTAAAACGGATTTTGCAAAATCCATCGATTTGCTTGATGGTGCTTATCACGGAGTTTTCGTCAATCGTGAACTTGCGAAGATGCTTGGATTTAATGAGGCGGATCTTCTCCTTCTAAGTTACGAAGGTGAGGCGGAAAAGGAGGGTGATAAGGAGCTTGGAAGTAGAATGTGGGAAAATCGCTTCAACCTCTTCAGGGCGGGCAGAGAAAGGGAGGTTGTATTTACAGAAGCCATACTTCCTTACGAGACTGCACCAGATTTCCTCTCCACAGTCGATATTCCGGTTGAAGCTGTTTTTACCAAGGACAATGTGGTGTTCCTCGGCTTCATACCGGTTGGTAACTACTACAGGGCTGCACTGAAAGCTATTAAGTTCATAAAAATTGCGGAAAAGTTTGGTGGGAGAACTTACGCTACAGGAATGCTGTTCCCTCACAAAGGCCTTGCTGATTATGCCGGGAGTTACAAAAAAGCCATAGATCCGGACTCACTCCTGAATCCCGGAAAGGCGGTTGAAGGAAACAGCTTCTCCAGAATGATAAAGCTGGCAGAGATGATTGTATGAATCTGAGAGAAATTGCGACAAAGTGCAGCAAATGCGGATACTGTATGACCTGTCCAACCTACAGAATTGAAGGATGGGAAACCGTCTCGCCAAGGGGAAAGATTCAGCTGGCTCTGAAATATCTGAATGGTGACATAGAGATTGACCAGAAGGTGGCCAAAGACATCTTCAAGTGCTCTGTTTGCGGTTTATGCCAAGAAGTCTGCCCTGTTGGGATACCATTAATTGATTTCTGGGAAGAACTGAGAAGGGAACTTGTTCAGAAGGGTATGGCACCTCTTTCTGTACACAGAAAATTGAGGGAAATTACCTTCAGGAACTACAATCCCTACAGCGGGGATCAGGAGAGGAGAGGTGAGTGGGCGGACTTTGAGATCAAACCTGCAAAAACGCTTTACTTTGCCGGCTGTACAGCAAGTTTCAGACTACAAAATCTGGCTAAATCGACGGCCAGCGCTCTTAACAAGCTCGGAATTGATTTCACCATCGCTGGTAAGAATGAGTACTGTTGCGGCTCTCCATTCCTGCGAACGGGACAGAAAGACATTGTCGAAAAACTCTTCGAGAAAAACTTCAGGTATTGGCAGAGGGCGGGAATAGAGAGAATAATAACCTCCTGTCCGGGTTGTTATAGAACGTTATCCCTTGACTATCCCAAGATTGCTGAAGAGAAAGGGTATGAATTTGACATTGAAGTAATTCATACCGTTACGATACTTGATAAATTTGGCGTGTTTGAGAAGGCTGACATAGCTGCAAAGGCTACCTACCACGACCCCTGTCATCTCGGAAGACACATGGGGATGTACGAAGAGCCGAGAAACATCATAAAGAAGCTTGGCATCGATTTCGTTGAGATGGAGAGGAACAGAGAGCAGGCACTCTGCTGTGGTGCTGGTGGTGGGCTGAGAAGTCAGTTCCCCGAAATATCCTTTGAGATCGGAAGGCAAAGGGTTCTTGAAGCTATGGAGACAGGAGCAAAATATCTCATAACGTGCTGTCCCTTCTGCGAGTACCACCTCTCCAAATCCGCGGAAAAGCTGGGCAATAAAATCAAAGTCGTTGACTTAGTCGAAATAGCAGAAAAGCTAATCTCTCCCTGACTGAGACTCTTTTCCCGTCGTATCGAGCATGGAAAATTGATTCTACAAGACTGAGATTGTCGGGGAGGAAATTGATGGCAAGCCCAACTGATCTGGCAGAGTGTGCATCACTGCCGGCAATTTCGGGTTTGAAAAACTTCTTGGCGCATCTTTTGGCCATGAAGTTGAAGTAGCTCTTGGCGTTAAAAGTTTCAACACCATCCACAACCCTGAAATCTTTCAACCTCATGCTCCCTCCCCGAATAAAATCGAAGGGGTGGGCGAGAAAACAAACTCCTCCAAGCTCTCTCACAGTTCTGCACGTCTCTTCAGCAGACATCTTTGGTTCAACGTCCTTTGTTATGCCAAAGGCGAGGATATGGCCAGAGGAGGACGTTATCTCGCATCCCGGAAGCACTCTTATGGGTAATTTCTCCTCCTCGACAACGTCTAGAGCCTCTAAGGAGCCCTGAACGGTGTCGTGATCTGTTATTGATATAACGTCGATTCTCTTTTCAATCGCAGATTTCAGAATCTTTCTTACACTATCCTTTCCATCGCTTATGGAGGAGTGGACATGAAGCTCTGCTCTCAACACAACTTAGATTATCGTCAGGTTTTTTTATTGTTTGCCTGAAAATTGTATATGGAGATTGTCCCCATAGCCTACGACTCCATGGGAGTAAGGAGTATGGCGACTTTTGCTAAGACAAATGATGCATCCATCCTCATTGACCCCGGAGTTAGCCTTGCTCCAAAACGCTACCGTCTCCCTCCCCACAGAATAGAGATTGAGAGGATGAACCGGAAATGGGAGGAGATCAAGGAGATGATGAAAAAGGCTGATTTAGCAATCATTACGCACTACCACTACGACCACCACGACCCAAACGAGGTTGAAATTTTTTCAGGTAAAAAGCTTCTGCTGAAGCACCCTAAGGAGAAGATCAACAAAAGCCAGATGGGCAGGGCAAAGTTCTTCTTAGAGCAGCTTGAGGCTGTGGATGTTGAGATAGAGTACTGCGACGGAAAAAGCTATGAATTCGGTAATACAGTTGTTGAGGTATCAAATCCCGTTTTTCACGGGACAGACAGCAGGCTTGGATTCGTTGTTGAGGTTTACGTTGATGATGGGAAGAAGAGCTTCCTGTTTTCGTCAGATGTTGAAGGACCGAACAACGCTGAGCAGCTTGCCTTTATGCTTGAGAAGTCTGCTCAGGTTGTTTTCATTGACGGCCCTATGACATATATGCTCGGCTATCGCTTCTCTCAGAAGTCTTTTCAGAACAGCATTGAGAATTTAAAAAAGCTGATTGCAGAAACGGATGTAAAGACACTCGTGCTTGACCACCATCTGACCAGAGATTTAAACTGGAGGGAGAGAATGCAGGATGTTTTTAAGGCCGGAGAAGAAGCGGGTGTAAAAGTCCAGTCTGCAGCAGAGTTTGCGGGAGTTGAAGAAGAGCTTCTTGAAGCCAGAAGGGCTGAGCTTTACAGAATGTATAAAAATTAGGAGAAATATTTGCTCAACTCTTCAACTCCGCTGTAGTGTGGCTTTTCAATATCTGGAGTGTAGTGGCAGTCCCAGCACTCAGGATGAATGCCCACGTAATCGTGGCACTGGTCGCAGAACTCTTCCTTGCCCTCATGACAGCTCCAGCATGTGTTTATTGAGGCGTGGTACTCCTCGCCAGTTGTGAAGCTGTGGTAGATTCTTCCTCCTTCCGCGCCATGCCTTATTGCCTGGGTTCTCCACTGTTGCAGCAGAAGCATGTGGTTGGCGGCCATCCAGTCTTTATCTTCAACACACTCTCCAGCAGGTTTTTTGAGTTCAGGGACATGGCCGAAGGTTCCTGCCATGGCGTTGTGCCAGTAGGGCGTGAAGAAACCTACGAGGAATATCAGGATTAGGGGGATCACGTACTTCTTGTTGTACATTTCACTCACCCTCCTCTTCCTTCAGCGGCTCTCCTCTCAGGTCAAACTGTCTGTCTTCTGGCTTCTCGCCGAAGGCAGTAAGAACAAGAGCGTTTCCGACCATCTCCATTGGTCCTCCAACTTCGATCGGTATCTTCCAGTATTCCAGTGCATGCGGGAACTGGGCCTTGTCTATGGCACATGGCGTTAGCAGGATGTTGACGCCGTATTTTCTGTAGACATGCCTTACAGCCATCATTCTCGGCATAACACCACGCATTCTCAGATCCATTATCTCATCAGCGAGCATACCTCCTCCAGCTCCACAGCAGTAGGTTTTCT
>JAPDIT010000030.1 GCA_029259455.1 Archaeoglobi archaeon | reverse complement strand
GAGGTTAAACCTCACAAAAGCCTGGACCGATCAATGCGTTCCGGTACAAGCTCCCTCAGGAGAGGGTTATGTGGTTTGTGAGGAGGTGGTGGGATGGGAAGGTGTAAATGCAATTTGGGATACCACAATTACATGAATCTATCCGAAAAATTTAAACCTATATGACAACTACTCCCTCACGGGGGTGAGGATTTTTGGAGGCGCAGCTTACGAGAAAAATCAGGGTTATTGTTGCAAAGCCCGGCTTGGATGGGCACGACAGGGGAGCGAAGGTTGTTGCCAGAGCTCTTAGGGATGCAGGTTTTGAGGTTATCTACACCGGCATAAGGAGGACTCCAGAGGAGATTGCTGAAACCGCCTTGCAGGAGGATGCTGATGTTGTTGGCTTGAGCATTTTGAGCGGGGCGCATCTTGAACTCACACCCATGGTTATTGAGGAGCTCAGGAAAAGGGGACTTGAGCCCAACAGGGATGTGCTGGTGTTGATTGGTGGAATAGTTCCCGAAGAAGATGTTCCGAAGCTAAAGGAAATGGGTGTTGCAAAAGTTTTTGGCCCTGGCACTCCGCTGAGCGGGATAATTGACTTTATTAAAGCGGAGGTGCCCAAGCTGAAGAGGTGATAGCTTGATAAGGAAGATTGACCATGTGGGTATTGCCGTAAAGAGCCTCGATGAGGCTACGAAAACTTACGAAGCCTTGGGGTTTGAGGTTGAGGAAATAGAGGAGGTTGCAGAGCAGAAAGTCAGGGTTGCAATGCTTCCTGTTGGGGAGAGCAGGATTGAGCTTCTGGAAGCCACTTCTGAAGATAGTGCAATTGCCAAATTCATCTCATCAAGGGGTGAGGGAATTCACCACATCGCAATTAACGTTGAGAACATAGAAGAGGCATTGAAGAAGGCCAAGGATGCGGGATTGAGGTTGATAGACGAGAAACCGAGGATTGGAGCAGGCGGGAAGAAGGTAGCTTTCGTGCATCCAAAAAGCACGCATGGAGTGCTGCTTGAGTTTGTGGAAGGCTGAGGGGGGTAGGATGAGGAAAGATCTTGTTGAAGACCTCTACAGAAGGAAGGAGAAAATCAAACAGATGGGGGGCAAGGGGAGGATAGATAGGCAGCACGAGCAGGGAAAGCTGACGGCAAGGGAGAGAATAGAGCTTCTCCTTGATCCCGGAAGCTTTGTTGAAGTTAACCCCTTTGTGGAAAAGAGAAATACCGATTTCGGCCTGGATAAGATGGATTTGCCCGCTGATGGTGTTGTGACCGGCTACGGAACTGTTGATGGAAGGCCAGTAGCAGTATTTGCCCAAGACTTCACGGTGATGGGAGGGAGTTTGGGAGAGATGCATGGTTTCAAGATTGCATACATTCTGGACTTCGCGATGAAGCTCGGCATTCCAGTTGTCGGGCTGAACGACAGCGGAGGGGCGAGGATTCAGGAGGGCGTTGACGCTCTGAAAGGATATGGTGACATCTTCTATCGCAACACTCTGGCGAGTGGAGTTATACCGCAGATCAGCGTGATAATGGGTCCATGTGCTGGAGGAGCGGTTTACAGCCCTGCAATTGGTGATTTCATCGTGATGACCAAAAATCCGAACTGCTACATGTTCATAACCGGCCCTCAGGTGATAAAGACCGTCACGGGGGAAGAGATTTCCGCATTCGACCTCGGTGGCTGGCAGGCTCACGCGATGAAGAGCGGAAACTGCCATCTTGTTGCTGAAGATGACAGAGATGCGATGATGCTTGTGAGAAAGCTGCTGAGCTACCTCCCCCTTAACAACATGGAGGACCCGCCTGTAATCAGGACGGGTGATGATTCTGCACGTCTAACCCCCGAGATTTACGATGTTCTGCCTGACGACCCGCAGAAGCCTTACGACGTGAGGGATGTGGTAAAAGCTGTGGTTGACAATGGTGAGCTGTTAGAGATTCATCCCTACTACGCTCCCAATGCGGTTGTAGGTTTTGCGAGAATTGACGGGAGAAGTGTCGGTATAGTGGCGAACAACCCGAAACATTTTGCTGGCTGCCTGGATGTTGACAGCAGCGATAAGATTGCCAGATTTGTCAGGTTCTGTGATGCCTTCAACATTCCTATCGTTACATTCGTCGATGTTCCTGGTTATCTGCCGGGAGTGCAGCAGGAGTATGGAGGCATCATTAGGCACGGAGCCAAGGTGCTCTACGCCTACAGCGAGGCAACAGTCCCGCTTGTTACAATCATCCTGAGAAAGGCCTACGGCGGGGCTTATCTTGCAATGGGGAGCAAGCACTTGGGAGCAGATATCGTCTATGCCTATCCCACGGCGGAGATAGCAGTTATGGGGCCTGAAGGAGCGGCGGAGATAGTCTTCAGGAAGGAGATTAAGGCTGCTGAAGATCCGAAAGCGATGAGGGAGGAGAAAATCAGAGAGTACAGGGAGAAATTCGCCAATCCCTACAGAGCTGCTGCAAGGGGATACATTGACGACGTTATTGACCCCAAGTACACCCGAGTTAAGATTGTTTCAGCATTGAGAGTTCTTGAGAGCAAGAGGGAGAAACTTCCGCCAAAGAAGCACGGCAACATCCCGCTCTGAGGTGGTTCTGTGACACCGGAGGAGTTTCTTGCCGCAATTGCTGCGATAAGCCGCTACCTGAGGGAGAGGGAGGGAGTGATTGAGATTAAGGACTTTCCGAGAAACTGGAAAATGGCGGCGAGGTTGAGAGAATGAAGTATGAGGTAAAGGTTCAGGGCAAGAAGTACGAGGTTGAAGTGGAGGAAATCTCTCCAATGGTTTTCGAAGTCAAGGTTAACGGAAAGAAGGCTGTAATTGAGGTTGAGAAAAAATTCGAGTTTAAGGAGTTTGAGAAAGCTGAGATTAAGGAGAGGAGATTTGCCGAAGAGAGGGCTGAAGGAAAAGCAGAGAAGGTTAAGGCAACAGGAAAGGCAATCACCGCTCCCATGGCAGGGGTTGTGACGAAGATACTCAAGAAAGCTGGGGATAGAGTTAAGGCTGGCGAGACTGTGCTGATTATAGAAGCGATGAAGATGGAGAACCCAATAACCTCTCCTGAAGATGGAGAAATTGCCGAGATTGTTGTTAATGAAGGGGACAAGGTAGGGAGTGGAGATGTGCTTGTTTACCTTAAATAGTGGGTGGTTTGTATGAACAAGAAGGAGTGGGAGGAAAAATACGTAAAACCCCTCCTCGAAAAGTCGCCTGAAAGGAAGAAGGAGTTCAAAACCTCTTCCGGAATAGTTGTCGACAGGCTTTACACGCCGGAGGATGTTGAAATCGACTATGAGGATGAGCTCGGGTATCCGGGTGTCTATCCCTTCACGAGGGGAGTTTATCCTACAATGTACCGCGGAAGGCTCTGGACGATGAGGCAGTATGCAGGTTTTGGCACTGCAGAGGAGACGAACAAGAGGTACAAATACCTCCTCGAGCAGGGTCAGACTGGACTGAGTGTTGCATTTGACCTTCCAACTCAAATCGGCTACGATTCTGACCATCCAATGGCTCTTGGAGAGGTTGGGAAGGTTGGTGTGGCAATTGATACGATACAGGACATGGAGATTCTTTTCGATGGCATTCCATTGGGAAAGGTCTCGACCTCAATGACAATCAACTCAACCTGCGCTCAGATTCTCAGCATGTACGTCGCTGTTGCGGAAAAGCAGGGAGTTGAGAGGGCCAATCTGAGGGGAACTGTGCAGAACGACATGCTGAAGGAGTACATTGCCAGAGGAACGTACATCTTCCCACCCGAGCCATCTTTGAGGCTTGCAACAGACATTATCATGTATTGTGCAAAGGAAATGCCCAAGTGGAACTCCATCAGCATCTCGGGCTACCATATGGAGGAGGCTGGAGCAACACCTGTCCAGGAAGTAGCCTTTACACTTGCAGACGGCATAACTTACGTTGAGAAAGTCATTGAGAGGGGAATGGACGTTGACAGCTTCGCTCCAAGGCTGAGCTTCTTCTTTGCTGCAGGAAACAACTTTTTGGAGGAGATCGCAAAGTTCAGGGCCGCTCGCAGGTTGTGGGCGAGGATAATGAAGGATAGGTTCAACGCAAAGAATCCAAGGTCGATGATGCTCCGCTTCCACGTTCAGACTGCAGGATGCACTTTGACCGCACAGCAGCCTGAGAACAACATTGTCAGAGTTGCGTTGCAAGCTCTCGCTGCTGTTCTTGGCGGTTGCCAGTCATTGCACACAAACAGCTACGACGAAGCTCTCTGCCTGCCTACTGAGAAGGCGGTTAGAATTGCTCTGAGGACTCAGCAGATAATCGCTGAGGAGAGTGGAGTCGCTGATGTGGTTGATCCTCTGGGAGGAAGCTACTATGTCGAGTGGCTGACGGACAGAATAGAGGAAGAGGCAATGAGGTACATAGAGAAGATAGATGAGATGGGAGGAATGATAAAGGCGATTGAGAGCGGTTACGTGCAGAGAGAGATACAGAAATCCGCATACGAGAAGCAGAAGGCCATTGATGAGGGAGAGATTACGGTTGTCGGTGTGAACAAGTACCAGATTGAAGAGGAAATTCAGATCGAGCTTCTGAGAGTGGACAAGGCGGTGGTGGAGAAGCAGATCAAGAGACTGCAGGAGTTCAGGAAGAACAGGGATGTGAGGAGGGTGGAGGAGGCGCTTGACAGGCTTAGAAAGGCCGCAGAGAAGGAGGACAAAAATCTAATGCCCCATGTTCTTGATGCGGTAAAGGCGAGAGCTACGCTTGGAGAAATGACCGACGCCCTGAGAGACGTGTTCGGGGAGTTCAGAGCTCCTGAGATTTTTTAATTCTTATTGAACGTCACTTGAATTTTTTAAGCACCAGTCACCACCTTAGTTCAAATAAAAAAAAGAATAAAGAATTAAGTTAAAAGAGCATGTTTATACCCTCAATGAAAGCCTCTACCGATGCCATGACTATGTCAGTCCTCGCACCTCTCGCTGTCACTATCTTGTTGTCCTTCTTCAACTGCACGACAACATCAACTAGGGCATCGGTTCCGCCTGTTATCGCATCCACGTGGTAGCTTACCAGCTTTATGTCCGCAAACTCCTTTATAGCCCTTCTAATGGCATTTATCGCTGCATCAACCGGTCCGAGACCGACAGCAGCCTCTATCTTCTCCTGACCATCTATCCTGAGCTTCACGCTTGCCATCGGCGTAACGTTCTTCCCGCTGAAGATCGCTAGGTCTTCGAGCTTGACTCTCTTCTCCCTCTTTATCTGCAGCACCGTCTCAATTATTGCCCTGACATCAGCATCCGTTACTCTCTTACCCTTGTCTCCGATCTCCTTTATCCTTGCGAGAATTTCTTTCATCTGCTCTGGAGTCGCTTTGTAGCCGAGCTCGTTCATTATCGCTTCAACACTCGCCCTTCCAGCGTGCTTTCCGAGAACGATGACCCTCTTCCTCCCCACAACCTCTGGAGAGATCGGCTCGTAGGACTTTGCATCTCTGAAGAGGGCTGAGGTGTGGATTCCGCTTTCATGCGTAAAGGCATTATCCCCCACAATCGGTTTATTTGGAGGAACCACGACTCTTGAAAGCTTCTCTACAAGTTTTGACGTGTTGTACAGCTTCTCCTTCCTGATTCCGGTTTTAATCCCGTAGAGGTATTCAAGGGCAATCACAACCTCTTCTACTGCCGCATTGCCAGCCCTCTCTCCGAGACCGTTTATGGTTCCGTGAAACTCCTCAGCTCCAGCTTTGATGCCGAAGATTGTGTTTGCAGTTGCAAGCCCGAAGTCGTCGTGACAGTGGATTGCGAGAGGTAGCTTGACCTCGGCCTTAATCTTTCTCACAATCTCCTCCATCTTTTCGGGAGAAAGCACTCCCACAGTGTCCGCAAAGGTAATTCTGTCCGCCTTTGCCTCTTCGGCCTTTTTGAAAAGCTCGATGACGAAGTTAAGATTAGCTCTTGATGCATCTTCAGCCCCAAACTCGACTATCAGCCCCCTCTCCTTCGCGTACTCAATCGCCTCGATGCTTTTCTCGACTACATACTCCCTGCTCTTACCGGGAAACTTGGCGTTGATGTGTATCTCTGACGATGGAGCGACCATGAAGATGGAGTCGGCATCGGCATCTGCTGCAGCATCTATATCCTCCTTTTTGATTCTCGCAAAGCTGCAGATTTCGGCATTCAAACCCCTCTGCGAGATTTCCTTTATTGCTTGGAAATCACCCTCAGAGGCAATTGCCGTTCCTGCCTCGATGATGTCAACACCAAGGTTGTCCAAGGCTTCAGCTATCATCACCTTCTGTTCCACACTCAGCGATACTCCGGGAGTTTGCTCACCGTCTCTGAGTGTTGTGTCGAGGATTTTGACCTGCACGGTTTTGCAATGACGATTGGGTAAAAAAACTTTGGCCTTCCAATAGGTTTAAATGAACTTCAAAAAGAGAACTGACATGGACGATGAAGAGAAGGAAAAGCTGCTTGAAGAGCTCGCTTCCCAGCAGTTGAGGGCTGACTACCGCAAAGCCCTCGGGAGCGAGCACAAGAGGAGGTATATGGATCTGGAAATCGAAAAAATATTCAAAAAGGGGAAGAAGAATGAACGCTGATGAGTTTGTAGAGGCGTTTAACAATGCGAGAGATGTAACCGAGCTTGAAATGCTTGTTGAAGTCGGAAAGGATCTTTCCGGAAGCCTTGAGGGTCACGAAAAGGGAAAGGTTCTTGGAACGCTGGGGAACATCTACTACGCTATGCATAAGCTTAAAGAGGCTGAGGATGCTTACCTTGAAGCTCTGAACATTTACATTAAGCTTTCTGAGGAAGACGAGAGCTTTCTTCCGTATGTGGTCGGTTGCCTGTACAATCTCGGCAATCTTTACCAGATTTCTCGAAGGTATGCTGAGGCTGAGAAGGCATACACGGATGCCCTGAGGCTTTTGGGAGATGCCAAAAACGACCAGAGGCTGGCAATCTTGACAGCTCTCGGAACGATGTACGCGAAGCTGGACATGAGGGGGCATGCTGAAAAGGCACTATTAGAGGCGTTCAACATGGCAAAGGAGAAAGGTGATGCCAGAGCGATAGGGATGCTTCTGAACAATCTTGCCGTGGTTTACCAGCAAGGGGGGAGAAAGAGAGAGGCTGAGATGCTGCTGAAACTGGCTCTCGATGCCTTAGAGCGAGTTGGGGAAAGTATTAGCATCGCAGCAGTTCTGCAGAATCTGCTGCCATATCTCGATGAAAGTGAGCTGAAAAGGGTTATGGAGCGGCTTGAGAGCTTCAAAGAGCTTCCGATAGACTTTAAGGCAAAGATAGCCTACTTCAAGGCAAGGAAGGCGGAAGAGAGGGGTGAGGATTCTGCAGAACACTACTTGGAGGCAGCTTGCCTCGGTTTCATGGCATACAGGAATTTTGGCTTCCAGTCGATAAACTTCATGCACTGCTTGGACAAAGTCATTGAGTCGGATTCAGAGTTAAGGGAAGACGCTATCGTCCTCAAAAAGCTGATTCTGAAGTACTACTACGGAAGTCAGAAGGTCGAAATCGATTTTGACACAAGAATTGGCAGGATGATCAAGGCTGTGCTGGATGGAGAGGACATATACGAGGACGGCGTTGTTGAGGACACAGTCAGGCTGATTGCCGAAGATCTGCTTAAAGCAGGGGTGAAGGTTTAATTTTTGGATTTTTTTGTTCACCTCAGACTGGGCTTTATAAGCGAGCGATGAAGTTATGCGGGAAGTTCATGGTTTGATTATGTATTGTTTTTCGAAATTTTACTACTGGGAGGAGATTTCTGCCACTCCCGAATCGCCAACCAAGTTCGAAACTTTCGATGCACTCCTTCATCCCCTTTAACCCCAGCATGCCCTCAGTAGCAGTCGATAGTTGCAGTATCCCCCCTCATAAGCAAAAGGTTTAAATATATGTAGTGATCATTAAATTAAGGTGGCGGCGGGTTAGCTGATGCTGTAGCTTTCCTGCCGCCAGAAGAAATGGGAGAATTTATATAGTGGAAGGTGTGATGGAAGGTGAGAAAAGGAGGTAGAGAAGTATGAAAAGGGTAGGATTAATAGGCGTAATAATGGCGGCACTTTTAGTGATATCAATGACTCCGGCGATGGCAGCAGAAGAAGTTCAGATGAGGAATTCTACTACTGGCGTTGAAGTGTGGTTCAAAAACGTAGACGAGAAAACCACGATTTCTGATGAGCCAGGAGTATTATATGCAAAGTACTATATGACATCCACAATAAAGATTGAGATTTACAACCTCGATCCTGAGCAATCTTACACATGGTACATAGTTGAGAGGTACAGTGGAGATGTCGAGAAATTGGACTCGTTCAAAGATGCGGCATCCAAGTTCATCGAATTCCCAGCTTCGGATCTCTATCCGGGCAAGTTCTACTTCAAGTTAGTTAACAGAACATGTGAAGTGTTCAACTCAACCGTGGATTCAGCAAGTGGCTATGATAACGGAACGTACATATGGGTCTACAAGACCGGAATTCCATCCATCGAGGTTAACGTGAAGACGGCAAAGGTTGCTGAGGGGGACAGGGCAAAGGTGAACATAGTTGCGGAGGATCTCAGAAGCGGAGATGCTGTTTACTGGTGGGTGGAGGGACCATTTGACGCCTCAAAGTGTAACAGCTCGGATCCCAATGCAGACTGTAAAGTTCCGACATCTGACCACCCGGAGCTGCTGGGTAGTGGTCCAGGCAAAGTGGATGAGGACGTCTACGTCAACACGAGCGAGCTGATTCTTTACGCGGATGGAACCTACGGAGTTTACAAGGTTAGGGCAGCGGTCATGAATGGTAACCAGCTTGTGACCAGCAATGAGGATAACTTTGAGGTCGTTGAGCTAACGCTGAGTGTTGTTTATCCAGACACGATCTACAAGGGCACCGAGTTCTTCATCCACGGATCGACGAACATGGCGGAGTATGGTAGCGAGTACGACTATGGCACACTTAACGTCGTGAACATGACGATCTACTACCCGAACGGCAGCGAATTTACCCCTCCGGGATACTCCACACCCATAAGGATGTTTGTCGAGTCAGACGGCACGTTCAAGATGCCCGGAGTGGCTGAGATTCCTCTCAGTGCTCCGACCGGCAGTTACAAGTTCGTATTTGAAGCCATCTCCTACAGATCGGGAAGCACTGCAATCAATGAGACAGAGACAGTCTACATAAACGTGGCTGAGCCGAAGATAGAGTTTGCGATGGACAAGCTTACGTTCAGCAGGGGCGAGAAGCTCTACATCAAGGGTACCGCAACCGTAAAGCAGGGGACAGAGGTTGTGATATCTGCATCCGGTGACAACCTTGGAGACTTCTTGGAGTATTCTGATGGCACACAAATTAGCGGTAATACTCTAACCGTGGCAGTAGGAGCCGACCAGAAGTGGAGCACCGATGAGCTGAGAATCAAGTCAACAGCAGAGAGGAGAACTTACACCATAAAGGCCGAAATTACTCTTGACAACAACAACAAGATTTCGGCAACAACAACCATCAGAGTTGCGAAGGCCGTGCTGAACGCCACGATCGATAAGACCAAGGTGACCAGAGGAGGATCGTTCACACTGAGCGGAACGACCGGATTGGATTATGTTCTGGTTTACACCGACAGGGCTGGAATTCTGAAGGACGTGACGCAGATTCCAAAGGACAACGAACCGTTTGACAAGGGAGATAATGACCGTGTACTCAAAGTCAGCGATGGCAAGTTCAGTGTGAAACTGGAGGTCGAGGATGACGCGAAGGTGGGTACCTACACACTCTATGTCATCGCTCCTGCTGATGTTGATCATCCAGATCCAACAGAGGATGAGATGGCCCAGCTTGCATTCGAAGTAGTTGAGTTCGGCCTTGCTCAGTACCCAAGCTTCATCAAGATAGCAAGAGGAGACTCCTATGATCTCTACGTAAAGGTTGCCGGAGATCCGGACAAGCTCTGCGTCCGCGCTGAAATCAGGGGCAGCGGTGTGAGGGTGTACGAAGAGAATTTCAGGCTATCCAAGTTCAATGAATCTGAAGAAACGGAGACTGGCTGGGTCTTCAATACGATATATCCATACTACAATGACAGTGGTAACAGCTTAGACTCAAGCTTCGACTACGATAACAATACCCTCCTTCCGGCTGGCCTCTATACTGTAACGCTGCACCTCTACAAGGACAAGGACTGCTACTCAGAGGTAGAGTCTGTGGATATTCCAATGGAGGTAGTCATTCCAGAGATGAACGTTGTTGTACCAGACATGGTTAAGAAGGGCGACGACCTCAACGTGAAGATTGAGACCAACAGAGGAGGAAGTTACGACTACCTCTATGTGGTTCTTGACCTCGGAGCCAAGCAGAAAGTCTATTCGAGAATACCGATTGATGAAAACGGTGTAGCTGAGGTAAGCATACCAACTGGCGATATTGAACCGGGCGAGTACACGCTGTACGTCCGCGATGCAATGGGTACCCTTGAGGGTTACGGAGGTTCGTTTGACATAAAGACGATGTACGACATTGAGCCAACCGACAGCTTTGCCAAGGCATACGGTGCTCACGACGACCTGCTGTTCAAGAAAGTCATAGAAGTGGTAGAGGAACTGCCAACCACTACAACCACCACGACAACGGTAACCGTCACGGAGACAACAACCACGACAACCACAACCACAGTAACGACCACAACCACTGCTGCAGTTACAACAACCACTCCAGAGCAGGGCGGTGGAGTGCCCGGCTTCGAGGCAGTGTTTGCAATTGCCGGACTGCTGGCAGTGGCGTACCTGCTGAGGAGGAAGTAATTCTCCAATTTTTTAATTTTTTGTTATTTTTAGAAAGTCTTATCATCTAACCGGAGAAGTGTCCTTATGGCGGTGAGGGTATTTGCAGCGGCTGTATTTTTGATGATTGCCTGTTGCTTAGTTGCTTCTGCTGCTGAACAAATCGGTAAAGACGATTTTGCGTCGAATTTCCCGACAGTTGAACCGAAGAAGGATTATTACAGCCAAGGTGATAAAGTCACAGTTACGTATTTGATACAACCGAAGACTGAAGACGAAGAGGCCAGAAAGAAGCTTGACAACAGGCACTATATTATATCCACTGAGCTGAACCAGCCTGAATGGAAAATAAGTGTTGTTTACTATGATGGTGGCATTGAGAGCTTCTCAGTAAGGGATGAAAAGGAAGTTGACGTCCATGTTAAAGACTGGGAGGAGGGACTTAAACAAATCTCCATCAATCTCACAGGTGTCATCCCCCAGATTAGCGATTGGTATGAGGAGGTCACTCTACTCAGTTTTCAGATAAGCGATGCTGACGAAAACTCTATCGAACCTGTTACTGTTAAGGTTGTTGATTCATCAAAATTTGAGGCCGAGTTGTCGGATATTGAGAGCGAGTACAACGAGCTGTATTATCAAGTTGAAAATGCGACATTCGACATATCGGATATTCTGGACTTGCTGAAACACGTGAAGGAAGATCTGGAGTATGCGGAGAAATACTATTCTGAAGGTAAATTTGAAGAAGCTGAAGACAGTCTAAACTCGGCCAAGGAAAACCTTGAAAACGCAAGGAATGAGTTCCTTAAAGCAAGTCTGAATCACAGGTTTGAAGAGTTAGATAAAGAAAAAAAGGATATTTCTGCTGAACTCACACTTTTGAAGTATGAAATAGACGAACTTGAAAAGAAGGGTTTGAATGTTGTTTTCTTGAAAGCAAACGTCAGTGGGATTGAAGACGATTTAGAGACATTGGATAAAACTTTATCGAAAGTTTCAATATATCTTGAATCAGAAAATTACGCTTCGGCCGAAAAAAATATAGAAATCGCTGAGGAAAAACTAAACGACATTAAAAACGAATTAGATAAGTTAAAATCTGAAGTTTATAACCTGAAGTCTGAACAGAAGGGATTACTCGATGCTCTGCTTCAGTATTCAGAACAATATCTGCT
Source organism: Archaeoglobi archaeon (assembly GCA_029259455.1). GTDB lineage: Archaea > Halobacteriota > Archaeoglobi > Archaeoglobales > Archaeoglobaceae > Archaeoglobus. Next base: position 9,328 of record JAPDIT010000030.1, on the reverse strand, counting down.
TTATATCACTGGAGTCCTAGTTGTTGTTATTGTTGCCGTACTGGTGGTGAAGTTCAGAGGGAGGAGAGGAAAATGGGACGAGCTCCGTTAATTCTTCTTTCCCTTCTTCTGCTTTTTACCACAGCCTCTGCATACGACTTCGACTACTCCTGCTCAAAAACGTTTGACGACTACTACTTCGGTGGAGAGTACCTCTACTTCACCTGCACGATAACTCCCGACTCTTCAAGCGATGCCAAACTGGCAGATGATCAGGAGTACTACGTTTCAACCCAGCTCGACTCCTCCGCTATTGCAGTTGTCGTTGAGTACAGAGATGGAAAGAAAATGCTCTTTCCGACACCCGAGAATGAGTACCGCTCTGATGAGAGCGGAACGGTGCTGACCTTTTACGTTCCTGAGAGCGATGACGGTGTGAAGAGAATCACTCTGACGGTTTCGGGGTACGTGCCGGTAATCGACTCAAGGCTTGAAAACCTAAGCTTGTTGAAAGTGGAAGCTGACGAGGAAGAACTCTTAGATCTTGAAATTACCGTTGTGAACAAGCAGAAATTCTACTCTGATATAAGGGATTTTGAAAAGGCTGAGTGTGCGGATCAGAAGAAGCTGAAGGAAGCCAAGCTGCTTTACGAGGAGGAAAAGTACAGAGAGGCAGAGGAATTGATGAGGGATGTTGAGGAGGCAGTGGAGGAGTGCTATGTCACCAGCCAGATGGAAATTTACCAATCCAAAATCGATGAACTGAAATCTTTACTCACCGAAATCAGCGAGGATCTCATCCTTGTTCAGTACAGACTCGAAAATGAGAAGGACAGGATTGAGAACTATGAGGAAGTTAAGACCAGATATCAGGAGCTGTACCTTAACGTTAGCGAGATTGATGAGGAAATAGATGAGTTGGAGAGGCTTGTTAGGGAGGGAAAGTTCACCACTGCGGATGCTAAAATAGCTGAGATGGAAAGCTCCCTTTCCTCGCTTAAGCTGGAGGTTGAGGAACTTAAAAACTCCATCAAGAAGAAAACTCTGGTTGATCTGACAACAATCGCTGTTGTAGGTGGTGGAGTAGCAATAGTGGCCATAGCAATAGCGGTCGTGTTGAATTCGAGAAGAAAAGATAAGTGGTAGGATAGGGTTACAAAAACCTCGCAGAGTTTAGTGAGCCGGCTATAACGCTGTCAATCATTTTTTTGGGGAATATACCGCTCTCAACAATGCCTGTTATAGTCTTCACACTCTCTTCCGTCTTCTCAACATCCTCGTCTTCAAGCACACCAAAATCGCAGTCCAGTATAAAATTCCCGTTGTCCGTGATAACCGGCCCGACCTTCCCGCTTCCATGCCTAAGCTTGACTTCGGCCCCCACCTCTCTCAGCTTTCTTTCCACATACCCGTAAGCGAAGGGCAGAACTTCAACCGGTACGGGCATTGAAAGCTTTTCAACCAGCTTGCTCTCATCCACTATTATCACAACTTTCCTGCTCGCCTTTGCAACTATCTTCTCTCTAGTCATCGCTCCTCCTCTGCCCTTGATGCAGTTCATTTTCGCATCAACCTGATCCGCTCCGTCAATGCAAAGCTCCGGCTCGTGTTCAACCAGATCTACGACCCTTATTCCGTTTATGATGGCTGCGTAGTAGGACTGATAGGATGTTGGAATACCGTAAACTACCAAACCCTCTTCCCTTATCCTCTCTCCAAGCAGATTCAGGAAAATTTCAACGGTAGTCCCGCTACCAATGCCCAGAACCATCCCGTCTTTGACAAGTTCTAAAGCGAGCTTAGCAGCGTTATACTTCCCATTCGAGACCATCAAACCACCTTCCAACCTTTCCAAAATCAACTTTTGCGGTTAAATCAATCGAGAGAGGGGTTACGGACACATACCCAAGTCTCAACGCATGAATATCAGTCCCCTCCTCAGCATCCCCCACTTCATCACCGTGGATCCAGTAGTAATCCCTGCCCCTCGGATCGAGTCTTTTCTCCACGCTGACGATGTACATTCTCCTCGCCAACCTCGTAACGGCAATCTTTCCGTTCGGCCTTGCGGGAACGTTGACATTCAGCAGGTCAACACCCTCAGGCAACCCTTTTTCGAGTACGACCTTTGCGATGTCCTTCAGAACCTTTGATGCAAAGCTGAAATCCGCCTTGCTCGTGAGCTCGAACTTGCTGACGTCGGGCATCTGCAGTGATATTGCGATAGCTTTACTCCCGTGAGTTGCCGCTTCCAGAGCGGCACCCACAGTTCCTGAAGTTGTTGCAGCCTCCGTGGAAAGGTTCTCGCCCAAGTTTATCCCGCTAACTGTGAGATCAGGAATCTCACCGATAATCTCGTACATGCCGATTATAACCGAGTCTGTGGGCGTGCCATCCACAGCGTAGACTCTCATTCCGTTGATTTTCAGCTCCGAAACCCTTATCGGCTCCATTATCGAAAGACTTCTTCCCACACCACTTCTCTGCACAGCTGGAGCTACGATAAAAACTTCTCCAAGCTCACTCAAAACCTCGTATGCAGCCTTTAAACCTGCTGAGTAAAGTCCGTCGTCGTTGGTGAGCAAGATTTTCATATCTGCTTTTCCACTCTGTCGATGTAGAGAGCTATCTCGTTTATCGTCTCCGGTTCGAGTTCTTTTTCAATTTTAACACCCTTGCTCTCTGCAAACTCCTTTAACCTTTGGAAGTGGATTGAGAGCTGGGAAACTACGTACGCCTTGAGGAGGTAGAAGTTTCTCTGAACCTCTTCTTTCTCCGCCTTTCCGCTTTTGTACAGGTTGATTATCTCCTCGCAATCCTTTTTGAACATCTCGAAGATGTTGCTCTGATCCAGAAGCTCGTCTGCTTCTTCAACACTCTTTTCCCCTCTGATAATCTCTCCTATTCTGTCAAGAAACGTGTTGATGTAAAGCATCAAACAGAAGTGTTGGTAAGGCCTATAAATCCGTTGCGATAATGATGTATTGATGAAAGAGATTGAGCGAAGATGTTTGCAGGCTCTGATTGGTATAGTGCAGAGCATTTATGATCAGATGAGAGCCGGACAGATTCCTGAACTCCATATAGCAACGAGGACCAAGTACAACATCGAGTTTGATGAGGAGAGCGAGGTTTGGGTTTATGGTGATAGAAAATCTGTAAGGTCTGCCAAGACCGTTAAGGGGGCTTACAGAATTCTGAAAATGGCGTATGTTATCGGTTTTCTTAAGGAGCAGCTCAACCTCAACAAGTCATCAACCCTTAGAGAGCTTTACTACATCTCTGAAGGCTGGGGGCCGGCAAAGTTCGAGGAGCAGCCTGAAAGCGACAGGCTAATTGAGGATTTAGAAATTCTGACAAACTTCCAGAGAGAGCACTTCCACATCCGGCCTGAAGAGGACGGGGCGACGGTTATAGGGCCTCTCAGGGTTAGGGAAGAGACGAGGAGGGGTGTGAGGGAGATACACTGTCAGGATGATGTGGGAGAAGGTGGTTATCAGATTCCAGTTAATGTTGACAAGATTGAATTTGTGGATCATGACGCAAAGTTCGTGATAGCGATAGAGACAGGCGGTATGAGGGACAGGCTTGTGGAGAACGGATTTGATGAGAAGTACAATGCGATAATAGTTCACCTGAAAGGGCAGCCGGCAAGAAGCACTCGCAGACTGCTGAGAAGACTCAATACGGAGCTCAATCTGCCGGTAGTTGTGTTTACAGATGGTGATCCTTGGAGCTATAGGATTTATGCGAGCGTGGCCTATGGGAGTATAAAGTCAGCCCACCTCTCGGAATATCTTGCAACTCCTGCAGCTAAGTTTGTTGGGATAAGGCCTACTGATATTACTAAATACGATTTGCCTGCAGACAAACTTAGCGAGGAAGATAGAAAGGCTTTAAGATCAATCCTTACTGATCCAAGATTTGACAGTGAGTTCTGGAAGAAAGAAGTTAACCATCAGCTTGATATAAACAAAAAATCAGAACAGCAGGCTCTGGCCAAATATGGACTTGACTACGTTACTGACGTGTATCTGCCAGAGAGGCTGGCAGAGCTTGGTGTTGTTTGATTCAGGAATTTGACAGAAGATTTTTGGAAGCTTTTTATTTATAAAATTGAATACTATTTCGATTACTCTATGTGACACACAAAAAAGCTAAATAGGTTATCGCTTATAATTACGAAAAAGCAATTCCTAGCGAGGTGATGGGTTTGAAAACAAAGTACGTGGTGGGTTTCATAAGTATGGTTGCGATATTAGGAATAGTGGTGGCAGCACCTTCTGATAACGATACACCCTACAGATATTACGTAATGTCCGGCAATCCTGCGCTCAAATTGATGCTTGGAGTAAAGCACGATTTTGGAAAAGCGTTTTCGGCGGAACTTACTGAACAAGAGGTTAATTTATTGAAAAAGCTGGGTGTGAGAGTTGAACCGGTGGGAGTATTCCATATAACTGGGAAGCCTCAGTGTGATCATGACGGAATCTGCGAGCAAGGGGAAGATCCAAGGTGTCCTGACTGCAAATCCTCGGATAAAGAAGAACCCGCAGAAGGCAGAGCGTGCTATCCAGAAAACCAGATCCCTTGGGGAGTTGAAATGGTTAACGGAGGTTCAGGAGGTTCAGGCGTTGTTGTGGCTGTGCTGGACACGGGAATTGACACCGATCATCCAGACCTGAAAGAAAACGTAATGGACTGTAAGGACGCCACAAAGAGGAAAATAACAGGCGAGTGTGAGGATAAAAATGGACATGGAACGCATGTTGCAGGGATAATCGCGGCTAACGGAGGAAGTGATGGCAATGGGATATACGGAGTGGCACCAGAAGCCAAGCTGATGGTGGTGAAGGTTTGTGGAGCAGGCGGTATATGCTTTGGAGACGACATTGCAGCAGGAATACGTTACGCTGCAGATCACGGTGCGAACATAATATCCATGAGCTTGGGCAGCAATTCCCCAGATCGAATGGTGCTTGATGCCATTGATTATGCTGTGAGTAAGGACGTACTCGTTGTGGCTGCGGCGGGGAATGACGGGCCTGAGAACGGAAGCATAGACTATCCTGCTGCATACGTTAAGGTGATTGCAGTCGGAGCCATAGATTCCAGCAAGAACGTGCCCAACTGGAGCTCAAGAGGTGTAAATCCCGGTGATACGCCATACGTGATTGAGGAAAAAGAAGTCGAGTTCGGCGCACCCGGAGTCAGTGTTTACTCCACATGGAACGACGGATGCTATGCCGTTCTGGATGGAACAAGCATGGCAGCACCACATGTTAGTGGATTAGCGGCAAAGGCGTGGGCAAGCGTGAACGACACGGACGGAGATGGCTGTGTGAGCGATGATGTGAGAGAGTATCTCCAGAACTTGGCGCAGGACGTCTGGACTCCGGGAGATGATCCGGCAACCGGCTTTGGACTGCCAGTAGCTGAATAATAGCCATTTCTTTTTTAAATCTACTTAGTCGGGTTGTGTTACCTTTCTTAACTCTTCAGACTGCCAATATAGCGCTTAAGGAGTGCATACAGAAAGTGTCCAAGGAAGCAAAGGAGGAGCTGAAGAGAGTGCTGAACACGTAAATACGAAGATCAAAGCCACTGAGTAGCTGTATTTTGATTTAATTTCGTTTATATAAATTATTATGTCATCAAGATTACAAGAGTATGAAAAACGTTCAGAGAATTTCCACAATCTTCGCTCAATGCTCTTTATGTGTTTCTCAGAATCACCAGCCAGCTTTAAACTCCTAATAACGTTCTTAACATCTTCGTTAGTCCAAACAACAGAAGCAGAAGCCAAGCCGCCGGCGGGATTTGAACCCGCGACCTGGTGATTACGAATCACCCGCTCTGCCAGCTAAGCCACGGCGGCTCATCAGCCTTTAAACCACTAGTATTAAAAAATTTTGCTAATCCCTGCTCGCCGCTCTTTTCAACCTCTCAACACCGTTTATCTCATCAATTATCGCTGCAACAGTTTTTGGCACAAGCTCTCTCCAGTTTCCGTCTTCGAGCATGAGCTTTCTGATGTAACTACCCCTGTAAAGCCTTCTGTCGAACTCGGGAGGGAAAATCACTTCAAGTCCAGCATCGTGGAATACCTGTGCTATCACTGGATTTCTTGTTATTATTGAATCCACTTTGGGGACGAGGTTGATTATGTAAAACGCATGACCTACATAAACGCTCATTGTCGGAACTGTGGCTGTAACAATTCTGCTCAGATCAATACCCTCATCTTTCAGGGCTTCTCGTATCATCCATATCCTCTCACCTGCTGTGAATGGATTGAGTACTGTGTGGCTTTCATTCGCCATCCCAACCAGCAAAACAAGTTCATCGAACTTCTCAAGAGCCCACTTGATAACCCTGAGGTGGCCAAGATGAAACGGTTGAAACCTGCCGAATATTAAAGCCCTTGACATATACAAAATTTGGAGAAAGGTGTTAATTACTTTTTGCAGGCTTAATTGCCCTGTTTGGACAGATTTTTGCACACACTGCACAGCCCACGCAGAGAGATTTGTCAATGCTGACCTTCTCGCCGTCAAACATCAGTGCCGGGCACGCGAAGGTGTTTATACACTCCATGCACAGTGTGCAGTCCTCAGTCACGGTATATGTTACAATCTTGCCTTCCCTTCTCCTCGCTCTCGACCAAAGAATTGCACACGGCTGTCTTGCAATTACAACTGCCACACCATCGTGGTTCAAAGCTCTCCTCAGCACATCAATCATCTTCCTGACGTTGTAGGGGTTCACAATCTCAACGAACTCAACCCCGCATCCCCTCGCGATGTCCTCTATCTTTACGGCCTTTCCAACCTCCCCGCAACCCCTGAATCCAGTGCCCGGATGGGGCTGGTGGCCAGTCATACCTGTCGTGGAGTTGTCGAGAATAACAAGCACGAACTTGGCGTTGTTGTAAACTGCATTTATTAACGGCGGAATTCCGGCGTGAATGAACGTTGAATCTCCAATTGTGGCAATGATTTTGTCGTCAAGCACATGAGCCAAGCCGTTTGAAACTCCAACGCTTGCACCCATGCAGATTGTTATGTCAACTCCTTCAAGTGGCTTGTTAATTCCGAGGGTGTAGCAGCCTATGTCGCTGGGCAGCGCAGCTTGGCCGAACTCATCAACAACTTTCCTTATTGCGTAGAAGGAAGCTGAATGTGGGCATCCGGGGCAGAGCACAGGAGGTCTTGGCGGAGCTTTTGCTGCAATTTCCTGTGACTCTGCCGCAATTTCCTCATAATCCCTGCTCGGCTTCATTCCGAGAGCCTTTGCAATCCCCATCTCAACCCTTCCAACACTGTACTCGTAGTTCATGGGCATGTAGCCGTTCATCTTGCCGTAAACCTCAGCCAGTCCCATTGCCCTGACGTGGAGCTCGACGAAGGGGTCAACCTCCTCCACGACTATAACTTTCTTTATCTGCGAGACGAAGTCTTCAATCAGCTTTTCCGGCAGAGGATGCATTGATGATAGCTTCAAAACCGGCAGGTCAAGGTTTAGGTTTTCAAGAGCCTCTTTGGCATACACATAGCTTAATCCACAGGCGATAACTCCAACATCACCTTGCCCATCATCAACCCAGTTCATATCCGACTTGTTGAAATAATCCTCAATTTTGCTCAGCTTCTCCAGCAAAATGGGTTTTAGCTTCCTTGCATGAGCGGGAAGGACGACATCAGTTTCCGGATGCCTTTCCCAGTTAACTCTGCTTAACTCTTTCTCAGGAATCCTTCCAAGCTCAACAACACCGCTTGCATGACTTAGCCTGGTACAGCTTCTCAGAATCATGGGCAGGCCGAATTTCTCTGAAAGCTCGAAGCATAGCTTTGCATAATCTTTTGCCTCCTGAACACTTGACGGCTCAACAACAGGGAGCTTTGCTGCCTTTCCGTACCATCTGTTGTCCTGCTCGTTCTGGCTGCTGTGCATTGAGGGGTCATCAGCAGTTACGAGAACAAATCCGCCCCTCGCACCAACGTAGGCGAAGCTGAAAAGGGTATCTGCGGCAACATTCACGCCAACATGCTTCATTGCTGCCATAGCTCTTTTTCCGGCAAGAGAAGCGCCAACAGCAACCTCAAATGCCACCTTCTCGTTTGCAGAGTATTCCATGTAAAAATCCATCTTACCTCTCAGAAGCTTGCAGGCATTGCTTAAAGTGTCTGCAATTTCAGATGACGGTGTACCGGGGTAAGCTGCGAAAACATCAATTCCTGCCTCAATCGCCCCCCTTGCTATGGCCTCATTGCCGAGAAGAAAGACCTTTTCACCCTCTGCGTCCCTGACCACATCAGTGAGCATGGTGGGAAATTGTTGGGCAGATTAAAACCTTTATTATTATGGTGTGTCTACTTTTCACTTCCGTTACACTAAACTTAACAATAATTCTTAGAGCGTAGCATGCAACTTGATAAGCAGTTGAAAATCGGCTGACTGCTTTGCAGAATGTGTAGTTGTAAATTATCGTCGAACTGTCGATTTGAAAAAGGATGATGCGATAAGAATAGTGGGAGATTACTTCAAATTTAGAAACATAAAATACGATGTAAGAAGGTTTTATACGCGAATGGGCTGAGAGTAATGGAGTTCGATCTTGGATTAGGGAAAATGTCAAGCTGTTCTTTTACGAGGATAAAACCTACGTTGGGTTCCGAAGTGTCTTAGGAAACTCATAGAACTTTTGCAGCCCTACGTAGTTGTGGAGACGAGGGGAAATACGATGAGATGGGATTATTCACTGGGGATATTCAGATTACAAAAGAAAGTTTTGCTATTTCGTTAATCATACCCTTCGATGCGAATAGTTCTCTGATATTTCCCTATCCTCATCCAGCAGGACCATTAGACACTGTGGCATTTCCAATTCTCATTCCTTACTATTTGTACAAGCTTAGACGTGCAAGAGAAAGGAGTAATGCGTAGGATAAGTCGATTATTGTTCTGAGCAAAACTATTTATACCAAAAATAACAGACCAGCTGCATGGGCAGAAAGCGAATCTACGAAGTTGTAAAGCATTTGCCAGCAGAAGAGCTCGATAAAATCAAAAAGCTCGAAAAAGATACAAGAGTTCTTAAAAGTTATACTTCGTAGACACCTTTACAGAGGGATGAGCGTTGAGGAAGCTGCCGAACTGGTAGGAGTTACGAAAGCAACAGGCTACGCATGGCTTAAGAGATGGAATTCCAGAGGTTACGGGGGCTTAATTCCGGAATTCGGTGGAGGAAGACCTTCTAAACTTACAAAGGATCAGAAGGAAGAACTCAGAGAAATGCTGAAGAAAAAGGACTCTTGGACAACGAGAGAAGTTCAGGAGCTGATTGAAT
>JAPDIT010000037.1 GCA_029259455.1 Archaeoglobi archaeon | reverse complement strand
GTGATTGAAGATGTGTTTAAACTCGCCAAATCATTCGGATTGCGACGATTGCACCGCTATACGAGGAGATCCATGTATAAGTATGCAGTTTTGAACGTCCTTTTGATTGGCTTGGTTGCTGCTCTGGGCTTTAGGGAAAAGAAGATGCTGCAGAGATTGGCTGAGATGTGATTTGGTAAGGACATAGTGTTATATTTCATATTTATAGGTTCTGGTAATGTGGACAGTCCCGAAAATTTGTTAGTTAAATTTATATTGCTTCCCGACTCAGCAAAAGCTGCGGTGATGATTTTATGTATGCTCGTATAAAACTTAGAGATACTGTAAGAGTACCTCCTTCAAAGCTTGGAGAGGATATTGAAAAGGTAATCCACTCTCTACTCTGGGAACAGTTCGAGGGCAGGCTCGACAGAGAGTACGGGATAATCATAGGAATTGAGAGCATAGAGGAGATCGGAGAGGGCAAAATAATAGAGGGTGACGGAGGAGTTTACTTTGATGTGGTCTTCAACGCGATATGTTTCAGACCTCTCCTTCAAGAAGTGGTGGAAGGAGAGGTTATTGAAATCGTTGAGTTTGGAGCTTTTGTTTCTATTGGACCTTTCGACGCTCTTCTGCACATGAGTCAGGTTACGGACGACTACATGGTATTTGACGAGAAGAACAAGAGGCTTGTGGGCAGAGAGACCAAAAAAGCCCTTCAGGAGGGTGATAAAGTCAGGGCAAGAATAGTTTCACTCAGCCTTAAGGAGAGAGAGCCTGAGAAAAGCAAAATAGGGTTAACGATGAGACAGCCTTGGCTTGGAGCTTTGAAGTGGATTGAAGAAGAGATTGAGAAGCTGATGAAGGAGCGTGAGGTTTAATGGCTGAGCTTGCGTGCAAGAACTGCAGATTCATAAACGTGGACACAAACATATGCAGAAATTGCGGGAGCACAGACCTGACGAAAGAGTGGTATGGCTATGTGGTTATTGTTGATCCTGAAAAAAGTGAGATAGCAAAAAGGCTCGAAATAAAAATTCCGGGCAAGTATGCCTTGAGGGTAGGATGAAAGGGTTCAGGCTTCCTGAAAGCATGCGTGGAGAACTTGCAAAGCCACATGGGAGGCTTTACAGGGGAGAAGGTGAAAAACTTCTTCTTGAGGTAGAAGAAATCCCTGAGGCAGAGCTTTTTTGCACCGTTGGAGATCTTGTTACTGCCTCAGCCATCAAGGTTGGACTGATTCCAGATCTGGCAGTTGCAGATGGTAAAACGCTCAGAGAGGAAGATGTTGAGTTCGAAAAGGGAGTGTTTGACGAGGTAATCGAGACGATAAACCCTCCAGCCCACATTTCATGCGAGCTAATATCGGCATTGGTAAAAGCCTTGGAAGCGTGTGAAAGTGGAAAGAAAGTTCTCGTGTTTGTTGATGGGGAAGAGGATTTGGCTGTTGTCCCTCTGGTGAAATTGCTGCCTTTGGGATCAGTCATCGTTTACGGTCAACCGGGAGAGGGAGTTGTGGCATTGAGAGTTGACGAGGAGAAGAAAGTTCTAATACTCATCCTGCTTAGCAGGATGGAGGTAATCGGAGAGTGTGATGAACTGAAGTATCTGCTGGGAGGTGATTGGCTTGGAAGTCTACGTTGAGAAGGAGAGGTACAATCCTCTGCTAAAGAGAAAAGAGGTTTACTGCAGACTGAGCTTCGAAGGTAAAACACCGTCGAGAAGTGAAGTCAGGGCAAAGATTGCAGGATTGATGAACGCAGAGCCAGAGAGGGCTATTGTGGACTACATAAAGACTGAATTTGGAAAGACGGAAGCTAGGTGCTACGTTAAAATTTACGATACAGTCGAAGACTTACAGAAAATTGAGGAGGAGCACATAATTGAAAGGAACAGGGTTGAGGAGGTAGAGGAGCAGGCTGAAGAAGGCAAGGAGCAGGCTAAAGAGGGGGCTGAAGCGGCTGAGGAGTGAGGAGGTGAAAAGATGGCGAAGGGTGCGGAGAGCATTCACAGATATTATGAGATAAAAGGAGAGAAGGTCGTGAGGAAGAGAAAGTTCTGTCCGAGATGTGGTGAAGGTGTTTTCCTGGCTGAACACAAGGACAGGCTTACCTGTGGTAAGTGCGGCTACACAGAGTTCAGGAAGAAATGATCGCTCTCGGAATTGAGGGCACTGCCTGGAGTCTCAGTATAGGTGTTGTTGACGAAGAGGACGTTATAGTTCTTGAAAATGACCCCTACATCCCAAAGGAGGGGGGAATACATCCGAGAGAGGCTTCGCAGCACCACAGCGAGAGACTTCCCTCCCTACTTTCAAGAGTTTTTGAGAAGGTAGATAGGAGATCAATAGACGTTGTTGCCTTCTCTCAAGGTCCCGGAATGGGGCCCTGCTTGAGGGTTGTGGCAACCGCTGCGAGACTTTTGGCGGTAAAGCTGAAAAAGCCGCTTGTTGGTGTTAACCACTGCCTCGCTCATGTTGAAGTTGGAAGGTGGAAAACTGAAGCTAAAAACCCCGTTTCTCTCTACGTGAGCGGTGGAAACAGTCAGGTTATAGCGAGAAGGGGAAACAGATACAGAGTGTTTGGTGAAACTCTTGACATAGGGATCGGAAATGCTTTGGACAAGCTCGCGAGGCACATGGGGCTCAGGCATCCGGGAGGACCAAAGATAGAGGAACTGGCAAAGAAGGGCAAAAATTACCACCTCCTGCCGTACGTTGTAAAGGGAATGGATTTCTCATTCAGCGGCATGGTCACTGCAGCACAACGACTCTACGATTCGGGTATGGCGAAGGAAGACATTGCCTTCAGCTTTCAGGAAACCGCCTTTGCGATGCTGACGGAGGTGACGGAGAGAGCTCTTGCATACCTCGACCTCGATGAGGTTCTGCTCGTTGGAGGAGTTGCTGCAAACAAAAGGCTGCAGGAAATGCTTAGAATAATGTGCGAGGACAGAGGTGCCAAGTTTCATGTCCCGCCAAGGGAGCTTGCTGGAGATAATGGCGCGATGATTGCATACACCGGATTGCTGATGTACAGGCATGGTTACCAGACTCCAATTGAGGAATCTTACGTGAAGCCGGATTTTAGAATAGAGGACGTTGAGGTAAACTGGGATTAACTTAATCCTCCTTCTCGGCCTCCTTTTTCAGTAGCTTCTGCCTCTCCTTGGCCGTGTATCCTGTAAGCTCTTCAAGGAATTTGTTGTAAGCTTTAAGCGTTTTCAAAGCGGTCTCGTCATCAGTGAGCTTCGTCTTTGATTCCGCGTAGAGCCTTTTGTTCTCGAGCTTCAGCTTAAGAACCTCAATTGCCCCGAAGTTCTTCACGAGGTAGTACTCTCCATCAAACTCGAAACCACCGAAGTGTTTGTTCAGCATCTCCTCTAGCCTTTCTGCAGTTGGCTTGAACCCCCTTTTGAACCTGTACTCACGCATGTTATTCCCTTTGGAGAGGAGTTGAAAAAATTTGTCAAAATCCTTATAACCTTAGTAGCAGCTTTTACAGTATGGAGTTCTACAGCCAGTCGAGGTTCAGCAACTGGATAAACAGGATAACCGAAACCGAGTTAGATGAAAGTAACCCGGAAACCTTTGCCGTATTCGACCAGATGCTCGAAGACGTCATCGTCGCCTGCTTAAGCATGGTTAGAGCTGTTAATGGAAGAGAAATCAAAAAAGCTGACGCTGTAAAGGAAATAGAGAGGATATTCGAGATCCTTCCCAGCCACGATTTCGGTGATGAGCTAAAAAATGAGCTCTTCCAGTACACACTTGAGAGCATTAAGGCAGTTTTGCTGTCTTTCAAGCTATACTTCGAAGGGAAAATCAGCAAAAAGAGCTTTGACAAACTGCTAAGGGATGCCCTGAAGGAGGAGCAGAAAGGTGATTATGAGGCTTCGCTGAACGCAGTCGCTTTGATGGGGGCGAAGGTCATTAAAGGCGAGCAGCTTCCGGAGCTCGACATTCCGGAGGAGAGCGCAATAATAAGCTGGATTGACGGAGTAGATGCGATAAGCTCCGTCATCGAGCTAAGCAGGATAGATGCCCCTACCAAGTGAAGTCGAAAAGGCTGCAAAGAGTGGCAGTGAATACGAGCTTTATAAGGCTCTTCTGTTAAATTTTGGTAAGAGGGGAGACAAGGCCTTTGAGTATTTGAAAGATAAGAGAGTAAAGAGGTACAAAGACTTTTTTGTTGTTGTAGGGAAGGAAGAATACATCGTTGAAGGAAACTTCTGCACATGTCCCGACTTCCTTGTGAATCTGAAGGGTAAATCTCCGTGTGCGCACATTATTGCAGTCGAGGTTGCGAAAATAACTGGAAATTACGATCGCGTTGATGCGTACTACGTTGACTACCCCGACGACATTTTGAAAAAAAAGAAATAGCAAGCCTCAAATTTTGTTCATGGCAGTTCTTGCTGCGGAGGAAATCAGGAAGCTGATTCTGGAAGAGGGGCTAATCAGGGATTACATCGACCTTGAAACGCAGATTCAGCCCAACGGATTTGACTGCACGCTCATGAGTGTTTACAGGCTGAGAGGCTGTGGTAGAGTTGACTTCGACAACAGCGGAAGGGAGCTGCCGGAGCTTGAGGAGATAGAGTTCAAGGACTGGGTTTATTTGCCAAAAGGTGTTTACAGGGCGAGACTGAACGAGGTTGTAAAGCTTGGGAAAGATATTATGGCAATAGCTCGGCCAAGGTCAACGCTTGTGAGATGTGGAGCCAACGTGCTCACAGCAGTCTGGGATGCTGGGTACGAAGGTAGGAGTGAGGTTGGAATAGTGGTTCACAACGAATACGGAATTTGGCTTTCGAGGAACGCGAGAATAGTCCAGCTGGTCTTCATAAGACTCTCCTCACCGACCAAGGGGTACGAAGGGGTCTATAAGGGAGAGAACATTTAGGTGGGAAAGTATTTAATATTTAATTGACATACCAGATTTTGTGCTAGTGGCTGAAGTTTACGGGTTGTTTGGTGTAAAAACAGCATTTGGTATTACACCTGTAGTTGTGCTAAGAACCGAGGACGGGAGAGTTCTGCCAATCTACATCGGCCATGCAGAGGCATTTTCGATATATTCCGCCCTCCGCGGATTTGTTCCTCCAAGGCCAATGACCCACGACCTGCTTGTTGATGTAATCGGAAAGCTGAATGCCAGAATTGAAAAGGTGATTATTGACGACCTCATCGACAACACTTTCTACGCGAGACTGATTTTGAGCCAGAACGATAAAACCATTGAAATTGACGCGAGGCCGAGTGACAGCATTGCAATTGCGATAAGAACAGCCTGCCCGATTTTTGTCGAAGAGGAAGTGATGGACGAAGCCGGAGAGGACGAGATACCTAGGGAGTTCGTGGACTTTGGCGAAGGTTTTGAGTGATTCTCAAAACTCTGAGCTTGAAAATCATTTTATCATCATCATAAAAAAACAGCCACTCATTTCCCTTGACAACCACCTTCTTCCTGAAATCAACCTTTCTCGCCAGCTTCATCCCTGCTTTCGTTTGCGGAATTGCTCCGAAAATTACTGGGTCGAAGGGTAGCTTTCCCTGAAAGACTACCGCACTGTCATCCATTTTAAGCTTTTTGACATTGCTGAGCGTGAAGCTCATCTCAAGCTTCCTCTCTCCTCTCTCGTAGAGAGTCAAAATTGCTGGATTTCCCTTAACTTCCGATATTATCCAGAAAGCTTCAGAAAGGTTGCTGAGATCCTCAAGGCTAAGCTTCCCTCTGTTGACATACCTCCAGTTGAAAAATCTCGCCAGAACTTTTGCAAACCTCCTCGTTTTTCTTCCGGGCTTTCTGGACGTTGTCAGAAGGTACATTTCACGAACCCGTCCAGATATCCTATAAGAGTTCTCCCGGACTTCTCGGGAATTATAACGCCCTCTGCCTTGTTTGGATCACTCAGCTTTCTGATGCTGGTGATTGCAAACTCATCAATGAAGACATCCAGAAACTGCCCTTCCGGCAGGGATTCGCACTCAAAGCCGTAAATGTTAGCTGGTGTTAAGTCGTACGCCTTACCACATTCGAAACCGAGTTCCTCACCGAAGAGAATTTCCTGAAGGCTTTTCGAGAAGAACTTCCAGTCCGCCTCCACAAGCAACTGGCGCGGAAAAGAGGAAAAGTAAGCGAGGATTTCCTCAACGTTCTCTTTCTCGTGAATCCAGCGGCAGTTCTTGCAGCTCCAGACATATTTTCCGGTTGATGAGACAACAATCTCCCCTCCGAGCCGGTACATCAGGCAGGGGTAGAAGGGGCAGAAGCAGAGCGAGCAATCCTGGCCCTCACAGTGGCATGGGTAGTACGGGCATTCAAAAGTAGGGCCTGAAAGCCCCTCCATAGCAGCGAACAGGTCAATTAAAGCTCTCTCTCTCGGGTTCATTCAACCACCTTCGCCACCATGTCCCCAACCTCTACGCCAATGTCTTTCGCAACCGGCTCGCATTTGGCTGTGAGAAGGAAAGCTATTGGTCTAAGACTTTCATCGGAGAGGCATTCGTAGTTGGCCATGCCCTTCGCTATTATCAAGTCAGCCTCATTCAGCCTCTGCTTGGTCTCTTCGGGCAGTTCTTCAACTATGATTCCTATAGCCCCCTTCCCGTTTGTCAGGACTTCGTCCGCTATTCTGTCAACCCCTGCAAGCATCGCATCCTCAAGCGTGGCGTCGCTGATTATTGGCCTCCCCCTCACAACAACGCTCAACCTCTCACACAGCTTTTTAATTTCACTCATCAGTATGGTGTCGAAGAAAATCTCACCGGCATTGTCTGTCAGATACACAACCTTTCCGCTGCAGAGCTCTTTGATTCTGTCTGTGTCATCAATCTTCAGCCCCTCCTCAAGCATCCTTTGTAGGAACTCCTTGAACTCCTCCTCAACAACCTTATGTCCCTGCACACCGTAATCGAAGTTGTTACCCACGATTGAGACAATTACAGCGGTTCTGAAGGGATCTTCAGCCTTCCGAACCATTTCCTCGGCAAAGGGCAGAACCTGCTTTGCGACTTCATTGGCCCTCTTTTTCACTTCTTTGTAGGGGTCATCAACCCCCAGAATCTCGTAAACTCTGCGGTGGATTTTTGTGGCAAGATGAGCGTTAATGGGGCAAAGAGGGTAGTTCTCAGCCAGAATTTTCAGAGAATCCTCAACACATTTCGATATCACCGCCTCATCATCTGTAACCAGCTTTGCCTCGTAATACACTCTGCCGAGAAGGCATGAGGGGCAGAGGGGTGAGATTTTCATGTCAGAATTTTGGCAGGTCTGATTTAAAGTTTATGGATTGAGGCTCAGCTGCACTCTGCCTTTCGGCACAACTATGGAGCCGTCGATCCCTTCAAGCTTGACACCTCTGCCTTCAGCATAGAGCTTCACTGTAAGCGCTGCAATTACAGCATCAACCTCATCGTGCGAGAGTTCCGGAATTTCCACCCACTTTGAAAGCTCCGCCCTTATCATCTCAAGCCCGCCTTTCGTTTGCTTTCTCGCCTTCGGGGCGATGTTCAGAATAACCCTCGTTGCGTATGGATAAACTTCATAAACCTCTACACCCATCTTTCTCAACCTTTCAGCGATTTCCATTCCCCTGAGCGCAATACCTCTGAAGAAAGGGGCTCCTGAGGGGAAGAGCCTGACTCCCATTTTCAGAAGCAATCTTTCGCACTCTCTGAGCGTTCCCTTTGCGGGAAAAGTTAGGGGAGCATCTATGCCGGCGACCCCAACTCTTTCGAGTTCAAGCTCCTCGTAATCACCAACGAACTCAAGTTTGTCGGAAATCAGGGCTGCGTGACATTTCCTGAGCCCGACATCTATTCCACAGTACACATTAATATTTCGTACGGTATTTTAAATCTTTACCGTGAAACCGCTACCGTTTTTAAGTGCGGTACAGAATGGGCTCATGGAATACAATGATGTGGTCGAGGCGGTTGTTTCCGCTTTAAGAAAGGCACACACTGAGCTTCCCGATGATGTTGTGAAGGCGATAAGGAAGGCGTACGATTCTGAGGACAACGAAATCGCGAGGAGGAATCTGGAGGCGATACTGAAGAATATTGATGCGGCAAAGAAGCTTGGCGCTCCGATGTGTCAGGATACGGGCATCCCCGTTTTCTTTGTGAGTGTCGGCAGAGAACTCTGTCTGGACTTTGATCTAAAGGGAGCGATAGTAGAGGGTGTAAGAAAGGCTACAGCGGAGATACCGCTGAGACCAAACGCTGTCCATCCAATCACGAGGGAGAACAGTGGAGACAACACGGGAATGGACGCACCGCAGATAAACGTTGATTTGGTTGAGGGGGATGAGATCAGGATGGTAGTTATGCCAAAGGGGGCAGGGAGTGAGAACGTCTCCGCATTGAAGATGATGCTGCCGACTGAGGTGAATAAGATAAAGGAGTTTGTTGTGGAAACCGTGAAAAAGGCGGGAGGTAAGCCTTGCCCACCAGTTTTCGTTGGTGTCGGGATAGGAGGAACCTTTGATGGTGCTGCAAAGCTCGCCAAAAAGGCATTGCTGAAAAACGTGCTGGAGATGAACGAGTTTGAGCTGGAGTTGCTTGAAGCGGTGAACGAGCTTAGAATTGGGCCGATGGGACTTGGGGGGAAAAACACCGCTTTGGCGGTTTTGGTTGAGATTGGCCACTGCCACACCGCTTCTCTGCCTGTTGCCGTAAACATACAGTGCTGGGCGAACAGGAGGGCTGAGGTTGTTTTGAGGTGATGTTATGGAGTACGAACTCAGAACACCCCTTAACAAGGATGAAATTCTGAAGCTGAATGTGGGGGATGCGGTTTACGTTACGGGAGAGATTTTCACTGCAAGAGATGAGGCGCATGCAAGAGCTTTGGAGTGGATGGAGGAGGGAAAGGAGCTGCCCTTCAGCTTTGACAGGGGGGTGGTTTACCACTGCGGACCTCTGGTTAAGAGAAACGGAGAATGGAGGGTCGTTTCAGCAGGGCCAACAACCTCAGCGAGAATGAACCCCTTTACGCCGAAAATTCTGGAAAAAGTCGAGTGCATGGCGATAATAGGCAAGGGAGGCATGAGCGACGAGGTTGTCAATGCGATGAAGGGTAAAGCCGTGTATCTGGCCTTTACAGGGGGTGCAGGGGCACTGGCGGCGCAGAGCATTAAGAGAGTAAAGGGTGTTGTTTGGGAGGACTTGGGAATGCCGGAGGCTGTGTGGCTTCTGGAGGTTGAGCGCTTTGGTCCATGCATTGTGGCGATTGACGCCCACGGAAACAGCCTTTACAGGAGGTAAACTTTTTAATTTTCTTTACCTTGATTTTTAAAGCCCCCGTGGGGTAGGGGATATCCTGGTGGCCTTCGGAGCCACAGACCCGGGTTCGAGTCCCGGCGGGGGCGTGATTTACCGTTAAATGATTTAACACTTTCCCTCTTCCTCCTTCAAAGGTTTATTACATACCTGAACGGTCAATGAGCTCGACCCCTTCTTCTACATACCCTTTTAAAATCATCATCGAACGAAATCAGTTTTGACCCGTGAAACTTGCAGGTGGCCAGAATTAAAGCATCATTTGGCAGTAAACGTACCTCTTTATTAACTCGTATGCCATATTTCTGACTTCCTTATTAATTTCCAAATCCTCAAAAATCTCAAAGAGCATAAATAACTCCTTAAGTTCGCCTCCTTTCTCAATTACCAGCTCCGGATTCTTCTTTAACTCGTAGCTTTTCTTTCCTGTAATTGCTTTTAAATAGACAAGAAAAACCTTGCTGAAAACAACGGCGTTTGAGCAGAGCGTGTACTTATTCCTGAGTTCAGATAAATCCAGTTTTCCTTCAAGATGGTTGATGATTACGTTGCTGTCAACAAATGCCTTCAAATCCCCCATTCGTCTACCTCTTCCAACAGCTTCTCAAGTTTGCCACCTCGAAACTTTCCGTGAAGCTTTTTTAGATTGTATTCGAGCATAATCTCTTTTTCAAGCCTCTTAACTACCATTTCCAAATCCACATGTTTCAAAACTTCATCTGGAATCTTGAGTCTGAGAGTAATCTCACTCATACTCATTGAAGATTTATGCATTGAACCTATTTAAGGATTCTTGCCCTGCAGCTGAAATACCCTCATATTTTCGTCTTCATAAAAATTTCTCAGCTCACGTTTAGCTTACATATCACTGCAAAAATTTTTTATTAATCCCACCAATTTTGTAGTATGAAAACACTGATACTCGCTGGTGGTAAGGGAACGAGGCTCTGGCCTCTTAGCAGGGAACTCATGCCAAAGCAGTTCATCAGGCTCTTCTCCGACTCTTTATTTCAGAAAACCGTTAGAAGGGGTCTCTATCACTCCTCACCCGATGAAATTTACGTGATTACGAATAAGGAATACCGCTTCAGGGTTATTGATGATCTGGAGGATCTGGGTGTAAAAATTCCGGAAGAGAACGTGATTCTGGAGCCTGAGGCAAAGAACACACTCCCCGCAATCTGCCTCGGCGTTAAAGTCGCTGGAGAGGGGAGGTTTGCGGTTTTGCCGTCAGACCACCTCATTGAGGCTGATGAAAAATACCTGAGAGCTTTCAGGATTGCAGAAAGGCTCTCTGAAAGCCACATTGTTACCTTCGGAATAACCCCCACAAAACCGCACACGGGTTACGGGTACATCAAGCCGGGAAAAAAGCTTGATGGCGGCTTTGAGGTCGAGCAGTTCAAGGAGAAGCCGTCAGCGGAGCTTGCTGAGGAGTACATTTCAAAAGGCTACTTCTGGAACAGCGGGATGTTTGTCTTTGATTCTAAAATATTCGCCGAGGAGGTGGAAAAGCATGCTCCCGAATTCGTCAGAGTATTTGAGGAGGGTGAGAAGGCATACGAGAACATCCCTGAAGCTTCAATCGACTACGCAATTCTCGAGAAGTCTGAGAGGGTTGCGGTGGTGCCGATCAACACATTCTGGAGCGACCTCGGCAACTTCGACTCTATTTATGAGGTCATGGAGAAGGATGATGAGGGGAATGCAATCAAGAGCGATAACTGCATCGCCTTAGACTCAAAAAACAACCTCGTGATCACCCAGCGCCTTACAGCCTTGATAGGCGTGGAGAATTCCATCATCATCGATACCGATGACGCACTTCTAATTGCTAAGAGGGGGGAGGCGGAGAAGGTCAGGGATGTTTACAGACTGCTGGCTGAAAGAGGAGACAAGGTGGTTGAGGTTCACAGAACAGCCTACAGGCCGTGGGGATTCTATACAGTGCTTGAGGAGAACAGGGGGTACAAGATAAAGAGGATAACCGTGAAGCCGGGGAAGAGGCTCAGCCTGCAGAGGCACTACCACAGGAGCGAGCACTGGGTAGTGGTGAAGGGGACTGCGAGAGTAACGGTGGATGGCAGGGAGGTTCTGCTGAGAAGCGGGGAGAGCACCTTTGTCCCTGCTGGAGCGATTCACAGACTCGAAAATCCCGGAAAAGTTCCTCTCGAAGTTATAGAGATACAGATAGGGGAGTACCTTGAGGAGGATGATATAGAGAGGTTCGAGGACGATTTCGGAAGGTGAAAATTTTTCACTTTTTGGCTGACCAAATCGAAAAGGTTATATACAAGTTATGGTGATAATAATAATGTAGGTGATGGGTCGTTACGACCCGGTAGGGAGGTGGTGAGATGAGGAGAATGGATGAGAAGGGTGTCTCGCCAGTGATCGGCGTGATACTGATGGTGGCCATAACCGTTATACTGGCGGCGGTGATTGCGAGCTTTGTGTTCGGGATGGGGAGCAGTGTGAAGAAGACGTATACTGTTGCGGCAACAGCAAGTAAATCATGTTCTGGAGGTACATGTACTGTGTATATAACCTATCAAGGTGGACCAGATGCCGATGCGGTTACGGGGCTTAACTTTACTGCTACTGGTTGTACCCTTGCTGCTACATCAGATAGTGATCCCACAGTTGGTGAGACTTACACCTGTACCAACGCAGCAACAGATAAAACGAATCATATAGTGGTATCTGCTACATTCACCGATGGAACTAAGCAAGTAATCTTAGATACATTTGTCTAAACAGTTTAATTAGTCCTAATATTTTTTAATATATTTTTTAATTTAAGTTATTTAAATTATCTAAAGCTTATCTTAATCGAAACCTAAAGCTGAACGAATATCTTTTACTGCTTTTAAAAGCCCTTTAACCATTCAGAGATTGACACCCCCCATCTTTATGAACATAGAGTTTTGGGTTGACGTTGAAACCCCTCTAATATTCATAATCCTGTTTATCTTTGCCACGTCAGTTGTCTACTGGACTAAAAAGTCATGCATTGTCTCCCCTTCTCATTCTGCTGACTTTCTATCACCTACACGAACATCTGAACCAGAATGGTTTAAATCTTCTATATGCTTCAATATTTGGGCTCCATCGATGGAATAAGCAGTATCTATCTCCATTCTTGTATTCGCTCTCTCGTCCAAGAGAGATGTTGTAATGACATTGCTTGGTTTGGTGATAGGCAATCTCCCATATGCCTTATTTGGTCTAATCATTTTTAGGAATACCATTACCAGTTGAAATAATCGGTAATGTGTTCTCTGGAGTAAATTACGTACAAAACTACATCTCCATCCGACATCCTGCTGTCTATCCCGCTAATCTTCTTCGGTTTGAGCAACCAAACATTAGGAATTCTAAGTTACTCCCCTATACTCGGCATCTTGATTTTACCTTTTATCAGAGCGCTCAGAAAAGTTTCAATTCATGATCTATCAGCGTTTGAGAAATTTCTTGTAATTTTCACAGCCATTCTCTTTACAATTTACTTTCCATTCGTAAACTCAGGCGTGGTAAAGACCGGAGTCAGGGACTATCGCTTCTATCTTCCCCTTTTCATCCCCTTCGTTTACTTCCTCTCTCGAAAAATTGCCGAAATCAACCACAAGAGGTTCTGGCAAAATTTTACTGTCGTTCTACCGCTCTACGTCGTAACAACCACAATTCTGGTGTGTCTTTTTGTGGATCACTTCTCCAACCTAACTTACACCTACCTGACACTCTCTGCAGCCTTACTGCTCCCTCTCACGTTCTTTGACAGGTTGAGCAATAATACAAGAGCAGACATTCTCGCCCTCTCAATCCTGCCCACCACCCTCCTGATCTCCGACAGAACCCTCGGCTACTTCAGTCCCTATGACATCCACTTCTGCTCTCCACTGCTCAACCGGCTTATCGAGCTTCTGATCTGGCTGAAATCTTTGTGATGACTTGCTGATGTTTTTTGTTCGTTAAGACTTCTGAAGATTCAAAATCCACACCCACCAACTAAAATCTGCGTTTTTGCTGAGCCTAATAGCAGATTTTACACTTCATTCGAACTACTTTTTAGTTCAAAGCTTGACTTCACTCTCCTACTCCAACTAAACGGCGAAACCTATTTCTATTTACAAGCAGAACTTAGACCATGCCAAAAGTAATTGAGGCTGTGTATGAGGATGGTGTATTCAAGCCTCTTGAGAAGGTTGATCTGAAGGAGGGGGAAAGAGTTAAACTCAGAATCGAGAAAGATGTAATCGAACTCGCCAAAAGCTACGCTGGCGTGGGTGGATACAAGGGTAAACTATCCCAAGAGAAGCTCTACAGAATTGAGGTGGATATTTTTGGATGATGTTTTCGTTGATAGCAGTATATTCGTAACCCATTGCATGGCTGGAGATTACACCCTTGTTAAACTTATGGAAAAATACACACTTACAACCTCTCCAAGTGTGATCGAAGAGTCATTTTATAAATCGCTGTTCCTGAGAACCGAAGTCGTATTCAGGAAAGCCAGCAGGTACGCCCTAAAAGACAAATATCTGAAGCATCGAAAGTCTTACGAGGAAATTTTCAGGTATTATTACCATTTCATTGGAGAGCTAGTTGAAAAAGAAGCCTTAAAAGTTCTTCCAGTCACTTTTGATATCATTAATGCCTCAATTGAGATCTCGTGGAAGTACGGTCTCCTACCAAACGATGCCTTAATCGCTGCTACTTGCAAGCATTACGGGATCAAAAGGATAGCTACATTCGATGATGACTTTAAGCGTGTGGATTTTCTTGAAGTGGTTGAGGTTTAGACTTGCTGTCATTCTTTCCCGACAGAACCCTTGGCTACTTCGAGTTTCTGATCTGACTGAAGGCCTGAACAAAACCACTGAAAAGTTAAGCAAACACCTTATCCTCAAGCTTCCTGACTCTCCTAACCAGATCCTCTATAATCTCCTGCCTCGATCTCAACGCCACTATCTCAGCTTTCAGCTCACCAAGCTCTCTCGTGTTCTCTTCAAGCCTTGTGGATAGGAGGTCTATTCTTTTGTTTGTCTCATCTATCCTTGCCGTTAACTCCTCTCTCACGCTGTCTATTCTCCTATTCGTCTCATCAATCCTCGCAGTCAATTCTTCTCTCACAGCATCAATTCTCGCACTCAGCTCTTCTCTAACCGCATCAATCTTCGCATCCAAGCTGTCCATTCTCCTTTCCAGACTATCCATCCTCCTCTCCAGACCATCCAGCCTTTTATTCATTGTATCAAGAGCAACCCTAAAACCCTCTAACTGTCCCCTAACCTCCGCCTTGAACTCCTTGAACTCATCCCTTATCGATCCAACCACCAGATCCCTGACCTTCTCTGCTATTTGCTGTGCATCCATAATCCTACTTTCTGAGGATTCTATTTATTCCTTTCGGGTGTACTGGCTTTCAGTTGTTGTTAATTGCCAACCTTATAAGCTGAAGGGTTTGCATTGGTTGTGTTTGTAAGATTACAGCTGTCAGCGAAACCCTTTTCTTTGCCTGAGCATAATTAACCACATGCCAAAGATAATCGAGGCTATATATGAAAACGGAGTGTTCAAACCACTCCAGAAAGTGGAGTTGAAGGAGGGGGAGAAGGTCAGGATCAGAATAAGCGGTATTGTGAGAAAAACTAAAGGAATTATTCCAGGTTACAAAATGGATGAGATAATTGAGGAGATAGAGAATGAAGGCGTTCTTTGACTCAAACATCTTTCTTCATCATCTTGCCGACACAAGTCAAAAAGCAACAGGGCTTCTTGAACGGGTTGAATCTGGTGAAATAGTTGGTTATATTAATGATGTAGTTGTTTCTGAAGTTATCTACGGCTATCTCCGAGCTACCACAGACCTGAGACCTTATAAGCTTAGAAAAGAAATCTTAAAGGTGAATTTCGATCTCTCGCTGATGAAGGAACTTCTTGATATGTTCAATGTTCTTCCATGCAACATTGGTGCTGGAGTTGTTGAAATAATTGAGAAATATCGACTTCTCCCAAACGATGCCCTGATAGCTGCAACATGCAAACAATACGGCATAAAGGAAGATAGCCACATTCGATGATGACTTTAAGCGTGTGGATTTTCTTGAAGTGGTTGAGGTTTAGATTTTCCTGCTGTTAATTCAAGCTCCTACAAAATGCTTCAATCTGTTAGTACTGGACAGGTTTGTTGAACTCCTGATCTATCTGAAAGTGAACAAAACTCAAGCAAAAACCCTCTCCTCAAGCTTCCTGACTCTCCTAACCAGATCCTCTATAATCTCCTGCCTCGATCTCAACGCCACTATCTCAGCTTTCAGCTCACCAAGCTCTCTCGTGTTTTCTTCGAGCCTTGTGGATAGGAGGTCTATTCTTTTGTTTGTCTCATCTATCCTTGCGGTTAACTCTTCTCTCACGGCGTCAATCCTTTTGTTGGTTTCACTGATTCTTTCATCTAAGCTGTCCATCCTCCTCTCTAAGGAATCCATCCTCCTCTCCAGACCATCCAGCCTTTTATTCATTGTATCAATAGCAATTTTGAATCCTTCCAACTGCCCCCTGACCTCCGCCTTGAACTCCCTGAACTCATCCCTTATCGACCCAACCACCAGATCCCTGACCTTCTCTGCCACTTGCTGTGCATCCATAACCCTACTTTCTGGGGATTCTATTTATTGGTTTCGGGTGTATTGACTTTCAGTTGTTGTTAATTGCCAGCCTTATAAGCTGAAGGGTTTTGCATCGTTTTGTAAGATTCACAGCCTGCCAGCGAAACCCTTTTTTTGCTTGCGTTTACTAACTATCTGTCCAAAATCGAATCGTCTTAACCACAAAGGTTGTGCGTTCGAACCGTATAAGAAGTGAGAAATGAGTCTATCGGGAATTTTAGTTTGCAGCCAATACAGACGAAGTCTATTTTTAATCTCACGTCAACAAAATAGTATGCCAAAAATAATCGAAGCCATCTACGAAAACGGAGTGTTCAAACCCCTCGAAAAGGTTGATCTGAAAGAGGGGGAGAAAATTAAATTAAGATTGGAAGAAGAGGGGATAGCAGATATAATCAGGAGGAGTAGCAGAAAGGTGAACCACGACGCCTTGAGAGAATTTCTTAACGAGAGAAGATGACGGTTGTTGACACCTCCGTCTTTGTCGATGCTATTTTCAGGTTCGATGAGGAGATTCGATAGCGGAAAGCCTATTCGAAGTTTTGCAGAAGCATAGAATTAGGATATTAGAGCCAGAAGTATTCAAAATAGAACTAATTGGGCAACTTGTCAGGAGGATGCCAAAACAGGAAGCAATCACACTATACGAAGAGATCGTAGACAGGATAAACTTTGTCGAATTTAAAGTTCTAAACGAAATAGCATTTTCAATATGTTTTGAAACTGGATGTAGGGCAATTGATTCATATTTCATCGCAGCAGCAAAGTTGACAAACTCAATTCTCATAACCGGCGACAAATTTATGGTTGAGAACGCTAAGAAGGTTGGAATTAAGGCGTATTATCTTATA
Source organism: Archaeoglobi archaeon (assembly GCA_029259455.1). GTDB lineage: Archaea > Halobacteriota > Archaeoglobi > Archaeoglobales > Archaeoglobaceae > Archaeoglobus. The sequence goes on along the minus strand of JAPDIT010000037.1, from coordinate 4,571 downwards.
GAAGAATTTAACGATTTGATGAAGAAGATTCCAGAATAAATAGGTCAAAACAAGGACTATCGCTTCTATCTCTCTCTTTTCATTCCCTTAACCTACTACCTCTCGGAAAAATTGCCGAAATCAACCGCAAGAGGTTCTGGCAAAACGTTGCTCTCGTTCTACCACTCTACGTCGCAACAACCGCAACCTTGGTATCCCTTTTTGTTGACCGCTTCCCAAACTTAACATACGCCTACATGTCTTTCACTGCAGCCCTCTCACGTTCTTTGACCGGTTGAGCAATAATACTAAAGCAGACGTTCTCACCCTCTCGATCTTACCAATCATCCTTCTAATCTCCGACAGAACCTTCGGCTACTTCAGCCCCTAACACTTCTGCCTGCCATTGCTCAACCGGCTCATCGACTTTCTGGTCTGGTTAAAAGGTGTGTGAGTTTTTACCAGTTAAGGCTTCTTAGGGTTAAAGTCGCCATATTCAAACATCTCCCCAACCCATAACCAACGAAACCTATTTCTATTTACAGACAGAACTTAAACCATGTCAAAGATAATTGAAGCTGTGTATGAGAACGGAGTGTTTAAACCCCTAGAAAAGGTTGACCTCAAGGAGGGAGAGAAAGTCAGGATAAAAATAAGTGGTATCGTGAAAAAAACTAGGGGAATCATTCCGAGTTATAAAATAGAAGAGATAATTGAGGAGATAGAGAATGAAGGTGTTCTTTGACTCAAACGTCTTTCTCCACCACCTTGCCGGCACAAGCCAAAACGCAACAGAGCTTCTTGAAAGAGTTGAATCGGGTGAGATGGTTGGGTACATTAACGATGTGGTAATCTCTGAAGTTATCTATGGATACCTCCGAGCTACCACAGAATTGAAACCCTACAAGCTTAGGAAAGAAATCTTAGAGGTGGATTTCGACCTCTCGCTGGTGAAGGAACTTCTTGATATGTTCAATCTTCATCCATGCAACGTTGGTTCTGGAGTTGTAGAGGTGATTGAAAAGTATCGACTTCTCCCAAACGACGCCTTAATAGCAGCAACCTGCAAGCACTACGGTATCAAAAAGATAGCAACTTTCGATGATGACTTCAAGAGGGTTGACTTTCTCGATGTGGTTGAAATTTGATTGCAATTATTCCTGACCTCCGACAGAACCCTCGGCTACTTCTCTCCATACGACATCCACTTCTCCCTCCCCCCAACCACCTCATCGAGCTTCTTGTGTGGCTGAAATCTCTGTGATTTTAAAGTTTTAAATCAAAACCCTCAACCAGATCAACCAGCGAAACACTTTTCTTCGTAAAAGTAGAATAAGCAATATGCCAAAGATAATCGAAGCCATTTACGAGAATGGAGTTTTCAAACCCCTCGAAAAGGTTGATTTGAAAGAGGGGGAAAAATTCAGGCTCGTGCTTAGGGAGAACGTAGACGATCTAAGGGGAAAATACGGAAGAAGAAAAATCGATGTGATAAAACTTAGGGATGAGATTCATGACAGAAGAAACCATTTTTCTCGATAGCTCGGTATTCATAGCTTTTTTCGTAAATGGAATTGATGTATTTGGAAATCTCGGAAACTTTAGACTTGTAACATCAACAAACGTAATTGAAGAGGTGGCATACATTCTCGTAAAAGAGAGTGCTAAGGAGAAAACGAATATTGAGAAACACTATGATCTGCTTCATTTTCTCCGAAGTAGCCCTGATCTCGTATCAAAAATTTCCCAAGAGGTGACTTCGGATGTCTCTGTCATTTTAGAAGCTTTTGACATAGTCGTGTTCCCTCCTGCGAGTTTTGCAGAGATGTTCGAGGTTATGACATCCTACGGACTGTTGCCCAATGATGCCTTAATCGCTGCAACCTGCAAGCATTATGGCATCAAGAAAATAGCGACCTTAGATGAAGACTTTAAGAGGGTTGATTTTCTTGAAGTAGTTGAAGTTTGATTTTGCCATTAGTCAAATCTCTGACTAACACAGACCCCGTAACAGCCACTTCTCCCTACCCCTTCTCAACCAGCTCATCGAGTTTTTGGTCTGGCTGAAGGGTTAACAACTGCAAAACCAAACACTCGGACGAAAGGTATATAATGACACAAGCGAACTAAATCTGGATGCCGAGAGTCAGAGTTAGATATCAAGGGGGAGTGCTCATCCCCATTGACGAGCTTGACCTTAAAGAGGGGGAGATTTTAGAAATTGAGATAAGAGATAAGCTGTCAAACAAACTGCGAGAGTTTGTGGGGATAGTAAAGAAAGAGAGCTTGGACAAACTTGAGGAGGCATACCACGATTATGTACTCGAAAGATCAAGTGTTCGTTGACTCCAACGTGATTGTTGGTTTTTTCTCATGTGATAGCAAAGCTGTGGAAGTTTTGGACAGTCTTAGCAATTACATTCTGTGTATAAACGATGTTGTTTTTAGTGAAGTCGCGTATAAGCTTATGGTTCTGAAGTTTCTGGAGAGAAACGAGAAGTTCAGGCTGCATGCACTGAGAAAAGATATTTCCGACTACGTTCACGTTTATGAAATCTTGTGGGAATTTACAAGCAGAGCTGAAATGGAAGTTCTTCAAATCAATGAGAAGATAATAGCAGAAGCAGTTGAAATCGGAATCAAATACAGACTGTTGCCCAATGATGCCTTAATCGTTGCAACCTGCAAGCACTACGGCATCAAGAAGATAGCAACCTTCGATGAAGACTTTAAGCGCGTGGATTTTCTTGAAGTAGTTGAGGTTTAGACTTACCGTCTCCCGATAGAACCCTCGGCTACGACAACCACTTCTCCCTGCCCCTCCTCAACCGGCTCATCGAGCTTCTCGTCTTAGCTGAAATCTCTGCAATTTTAAAGCTTTAAATCAAAAACTTCTCAGGGAGGATCTCAAGCTAAGAAAAAGATTTTGAAGCAAAAAGATTTTACTACTCCTGCAACCAAAGTTCAATATGAAATTTACTATTGTGGTAGAGAGGGACGAGGATGGCTACTACGTCGCCAAGGTACCCTCCCTGCCCGGCTGCCATACACAGGCGAAAAGTCTCGATGAACTAATGGAAAGGGTTAAAGAAGCTATTGAACTTTACTTGGACGTTGAGAAGGACGTTGAGGTCGGAGAGTTCGTAGGGGTGCAAGTTATTGAAGTTGAAACCGGTGAAAGCTGAGAAAGTCATAAAAGTTTTGGTCAAGCTCGGATTCACAGTCGTTCGACAGAGAGGCAGTCACGTCATACTAAAACATCCTGACGGAAGAGTTGCAGTCGTACCTGTTCACCAAGGCGAGGAACTGGGAAGGGGAATTCTTAGGGAAATCATAAAAGACGCAGGAATTGATAAGACCGAGTTTTTAGAGTTGTTGAAACAAGTGTAGTTTAAAAATTGGATATCGTTGAGACACACCCTAACCATACCTACCTGCAAGCACTACGGCATCAAGAAGATAGCAACCTTCGACGAAGACTTTAAGCGCGTGGATTTTCTTGAAGTAGTTGAGGTTTGATTGCCATTAAGTCCAATCTCCGACAGAACCCTCGGCTACTTCTCTCCATACGACATCCACTTCCGCCTGCCTCTGCTCAACAGGTTTATCGAGTTTCTCGTCTGGCTGAAAGTTGTGTGCTGATTGCTGAAAACAAGTTTACACTTTTCATTCATGCCATAATTAGAGCAAGGTTCCCAAGTTGAGTAAACATTTTTTAAATTTTGAAATTAGAAGAATACAATGAAACTCAGCGTGGTGTGGAAAGAAGAAGGCGTATTCGTTGTCAGAGAGGTGTTTACGGGAGTCACTACGCAGGGGGAGACCATAGAAAAAGCGCTGAGAAATATAAAAGAAGCCGTTGAGCTGTACCTTGAAGAGCTCCCTGAGTTAAGAAGCGAATTGAGAGAAAAGGAGATTATTGGGGTTATGAATGTCTACGCTTCCAAAGATGTCAGGAGAGGAGATGGTTAAAATTTTGGTTAAGGAATTCGGCTTTGAAGTGAGCAGACAGAAAGGGAGCCATGTAACGCTGGTGAAATACGAATCTGGTAGGAAAATTGTAACAGTAGTGCCATTACATAAGGAACTTAAACCGGGAACGATCTTAGGAGTTCTCAAACTTGCAGAAATAAGTCGAGACGAATTTTTGAATGCCATTTCGTAAAATCGCTGCTACAGCGAAACACTTTTCTTTGCTGAGTTTACTACTACACGCCAAATTCAAACCTGATAAGAACTTAATGATTAGTCCGAAACTTATTTTTAATCTCACGTTTACAAAACAATATGTCAAAGATTATCGATGTAATCTACGAGAATGGTGTGTTCAAGCCTCTCGAAAAAGTAAACTTACCGGAAAAGACAAAATTGAAAGTCAAAATTGAGGAAAGTGGAATCATTACCGAGGAATTTCTCCAAGAGCTAAGAAAAAAAACTCGCGAAGTTACCAAAATCGGAAGTGGACTTGAGAAAACTTGATGAGATATACTATGAGGGAAAACTGCTTCGTTGACACGTCGACAATTCTCAAAGTCATAATTGAGAATGAAGTGGAGCTTCTGGAGGGACTGAGTAAGTACGTTTTGCACACG